>JACMPC010000086.1 GCA_014377705.1 Dermatophilaceae bacterium | reverse complement strand
GTCGTCGATGCGGCTCATCGGCACCCGGCCGGCGTTCACCTCGTCGGACAGCGTCGTATCGAGCTGATGGTAGGTGTTAGGCTCCATGCTCATGTCGATGCCGGCGTTGATCCCGGTGCGCACCTGGGTCGGCCAGTCACCGGGGATCTGATGAATACCGTCCCAGTCGCTGATCACGAAACCGTCGAACTTCATCGACCCCTTGAGGACGCCGGTCAAGAGCTCCTTGTTGCCGTGCATCTTGATCGGGTTGCCGACCCCGTCCTCAGTCCAGTCGACGCTGGAGTATGACGGCATGACGCTGCCGACGTCATGCTTCTGGATGGCGGGCACGTACTGCCGTAGGGAGGTCCGCCAGAAGTCCTTGCGGTTGGTGACCGAGATGCCCTGGTCGATCTTGTAGTCGCCGGTTGAGGTGCCATACTTCGTGGAGCCATCGCCGGCGAAGTGCTTTGCAGTGGCCAGCACCCGGTCACGGTCAGCAAGATGGCCGGGCGGACCCTGGAGCCCGTCGATGGCCGTCTCCATCTTGATGACGAGGTTGGGGTCCTCACCGAAGCCCTCGTAGGTGCGACCCCACCGGTCGTCCTGCGGGGCGCAGATGCACGGCGAGAAGGACCACTGCGGTCCGCTGGCCCGGGTCTCAGACGCTGTGATGTGCCCGATCTCCCCGACCAGCGCCGGATCGCGGGTGGCACCCAGGCCGATGTTGTGCGGGAACACGGTTGCCCCGTACATGTTGCCGTTCCCGTGCACGGCGTCGATGCCATAGATCAGCGGGATGTGCAGCCGGGTGGCCAGGGCCGCCTTCTGGAAACGGTCGACCATGTCAGCCCAGGCGACGGGGGTGTTCTCAGTCGGGGTGGATCCGCCACCGGACAGGATGCTTCCCAGGTTCCACGTGGTGATGAGGCCCGCGTCGTCGTAGACCTTGCCGCGCTCGGTCTGCGTCATCTGCCCGACCTTCTCGGCCAGCGTCATCCGTCCGAGCAGGTCGGCGACTCTCCCGGGCACCGGGAGCCCGGCGTTCTCGTAGGGCAGCACCTGCGCCGGCGCGGCGGCCTTGCCGCTGGTGGCCTCTGAAGCCGCTGCGGCCGGCACCGTGAACGCGGTGACCAGGCTTGCCGCCGCCACGAGCGCGACGAGCGCTGCGGGTCGTGATCGGCTGGCCCGGAACTGACTGTAGGGGGGAGCGGTCATGCTGTGTACCTCCGGTGCGCCACGGCTGAGCCGCACACGCGTAGATGGGCAACCGTCCGCAAGCGGGTGGTTCGGGACCTATGCAACCACACTTACTGACAAGTCAGTAAGCAATCCAGATCACGGTAGAGTCTCGATCATGAGTGACGTGAGTGACGTGGGTGACGTGAGTGACGTGAGCGGCGCCGTGGCCTCGACGGCCCGCCCCTCCGTGCCGTCTGTGCCGTCTGTGCCGTCCGTGCCGTCCGTGCCGTCCCCGCCCACCGGGCGGCGCCAACCTGCCACCGCGCGGCGACGACCCGCGGTCGTGCGACAACCCCGTCCGGCGACTGCCCGACGACGCGAGGAGATCCTTCAGGCGGCGATGGAGACGTTCGGGAGCAGGGGCTACTACAACGGGTCCCTGGTCGAGATCGCGGACAAGGTGGGCATCACCCACGCCGGGGTGCTGCACCACTTCGGCTCGAAGGACCAGCTGCTCATCGAGGTGCTGGAGTATCGCGACCGGGCCGGCGTCGAGCATCTCAGGGGCCATCAGATGCCGACCGGGCTCGACCTGTTCCGCCACCTCATCGCCACCGCCGGCGCGAACATGGACCGTCCCGGGATCGTCCAGACCTACACCGTGCTCTCGGCTGAGTCGGTGACCGACGCACACCCGGGTCAGGCCTGGTTCCAGGGCCGCTTCAGCGGCCTTCGGGCCATCCTGACCGACGCTCTCGCGCAGGTCTGCGGCCCCGAGAACGTGCGCCCGGCAACCGAACTCGAGGCGGCAGCGGAGGCGATCATCGCGGTGATGGACGGGCTGCAGATCCAGTGGCTGCTCGATCCGGACGCGGTGGACCTCGCCGGGTCGACGGCGTTCGCGATCGAGGCCATCCTGGCTGCCCTCGTGGTCCCTCGCGAGAGTCCGGCCATCCTCTGACCGGACTCCCCCGACGCTAGGGGGATCCCGCAGGAACCGGCAGCTCGGCGTCGGCGGCTTCTTCCGGGAGGTCCGGCGGCGAGTCCGCCAGGTCCCCACCAGCCGCGAGGCGGCTGTGACGACGTCCGTAGGCCAGGTAGATCACGAGGCCGACCGCCATCCAGACCAGGAAGAGCAGCCACGTGTTCAGCGGCAGGTTGATCATCAGCCAGAGGCAGGCAAGCACGCCGAGGACGGGCACCAGCGGGACCCAGGGCGTACGGAAGGCGCGGGGAAGCTCGGGACGCGTCCGGCGAAGCACGAGCACCCCGACACAGACCACCACGAAAGCCAGCAGCGTGCCGAGGCTCACTAGCTCGGCCAGCTGCGAGAGCGGGACCACCCCGGCCAGGGCCGACACCGCCAGCGCGACCAGGACGTTGATGCGCAGCGGCGTCCCGAACCGCGGGTGGACCTTGGCCAGGGCTGGAGGCAGCAGGTGGTCGCGAGCCATCGCGAACAGGACGCGCGACTGGCCCAGAAGCAGCACCAGGATCACTGTCGTGATGCCGGCGACGGCGCCGAGGGCGATGATGCGCGCTGCCCAGGTGATCCCGAGCGCGTCGAAGGCCTCCGCCAGCGGGGCACCCGTGTTGAGGTCGGCATACGGGACCATGCCGGTGAGCACGGCGGCGACCGCCATGTAGAGCACCGTGCAGATCGCCAGCGAACCCAGGATGGCGCGCGGCATGTCGCGCTGCGGGTTCGCGGACTCCTCAGCGGTCGTGGCGACGATGTCGAAGCCGATGAAGGCGAAGAACACGACAGAGCTCGCGGCGACGACGCCGAAGATGCCGAACGACCTGGGCTCCAGACCAAGAAACGCCTGCACGATCGGCTGGTGCATGATCCCGACCGCCGCTCCCTGCGCAGGCTCGGCCGGCGGGATGAAGGGTGTGTAGTTGGCGAGGTCGATGTGCATCGCCCCGACGACGATCACCAGCAGCACGACCGCGATCTTCACCGCGACCAGCACCCCGGTGAACCTGCTCGCCGTCTTGGAACCACGCACGAGCAGCAGCGAGAGCACCAGGACGATCGCGATCGCGGCGAAGTCGGGCCGGGCGGTGTCGCCGGCCAGCCACGTGGGCAGGTGGAGCAGCGACTGCAGGTACGCCGACCAGCCGTGCGCCACCACCGCCGCGCCGAGCATGAGCTCGAGCAGGAGGTCCCAGCCGATGATCCAGGCGACGACCTCACCGAGAGTCGCGTAGGCGAACGTGTAGGCACTGCCGGCCACCGGCACCGAGGAAGCGAGCTCGGCATAACACAGGGCGGCGAAGGCGCACGTGACACCGGCGATCAGGAAGGACAGGACCACCGCCGGCCCCGCATTGAGGGCAGCCTGCTTCCCGGTGAGGACGAAGATCCCGGTCCCGATGATGACGCCCACGCCGAAGACGATGAGGTCCCGTGTCCGCAGGTTTCGCTTGAGCTGGTGACCTGGTTCGTCGGTCTCCAGGATCGACTGCTCGACCGACTTGACCCGCCACGCGCCTGCCATACCGCACTCCCGTCACCACGGCGACGGGTTTCGCCGCACCCCGGAATGTAGCTCGCATGTGCCCCTGGCCGTGTTGGCGTCCACCCGCTGGTGAGAGCGTCCCTGTCAGGAGGAAGCGGAGGCTAAGCCGTGCTCTGGTTCAGGACGTCCTCGCGTGGGCGAGAACGTTCGTCAGCTTCAGGGCGAAGTCGCGCTGGTTGTTGAGCAGGTCGGTCGCGACGTCGAAGCCGAACTTGGTGGCGGTCTCCAGGCTGGGAACCGCCGCAACTGCGGGGAACTTGGGTAGGTCTGGGACGGGAAGCGTCGATACGGCCTTGGCCCAGCCCTCGGCAGCGTCGATGGACAGCTGCTGACCCTGCCTGACGGTGGACAACACCTGCTCGCGGATCTTGTGAGCGGCTTCAGGGACCTCGGGGACGTGGCCGGCCTCGGGGGTGGGAGTGGCCTTGCTGTTGTTCGCGGTTGCGGTTGCCATGGTGAGCTCCTGTGGTGTTTGGACCGTGCGCGGCATCTCCGGCACCTGCACAACATACCCACCATTTGCTAGGTATATCAAGCGCTTCGCGACATGAGTTGTCACGAATACTGCGAGCGGCCCCCTTGGCAGCCCTCAGCCGGTTCTGGCGACGGCGGGGAACCGCCCCGCGGCTGCCCTGCTGAGGGTGTGCTCACGGAACATCTCGGCGGCCGGGAGCGGCCGGCGCCCGGTGGACCAGGTCAGGCCGATCCCGCGGGCCGCCAGGGTGTCGGCAATCTTGACGTAGCGCAGCGACCCGGTCCCCTCGTCGGGCGATCCCTCGCGCAGCGCAGGGACGATCGCCACCCCCAGCCCGGCCGCCACGAAACCGCGGACGGTGGGCAGGTCGTCGCCTTCGAAACCCAGGGTCGGCGCGAAGCCGGCCCGATCGCAGAGGTCCTCGCAGCGCTGTCGCAACAGGGAAGTCGGCCGCAGCATGATGAACGGCTCCGAGGACACCTCGTCAAGCAGGACCAGAGCCCGCCCGGCAAGGCGATGCCCGCTCGCCACCGCCAGCCGCAGCGGCTCGACCATCAGCTGCCTCCACTGGACGGCGGGGTCCGTCGGCCGCACGGTCGAGATCTGGAGGTCCACCTCCCCCCGGCCCAGCACCGACACCACCAGCTCGTCGCGCACCTGCCTGAGCTCGAACCGCACCCGGGGGTGATCGGCGCGGAAGCTGCTGACCAGGTCGGGCACCAGCCAGGTGCCGAGCGAGAGCTCGAACGCCAGCGCCACCGTGCCGGTCTCCGGGTCGATGAGCTGGTTCACCGCCGCGAGCCCGCCGTCGATTTGATGCAGCATCGCGTCCACGTGGCGTTTGAACGCCGAGCCCGCACTGGTCATCCGCAGCGTCCGGCCGGATCGGCGCAGCAGCGGGGTGCCGACCTCGGCCTCCAGGCGAGCCAGGGCACGGGACACCCCCGACTGGGTGACCCGTTCGAGCTCGCTGACCTCCGTCACCGTCATACCATCGGCGACCTGCTGGAACCAGCGAACAACGTCAGTGTCCACATGCATGACGCTAGCGCATGAGTCTCATTTCATTCAGTCATTGGACGCATAGGTTCATCCAGAGGAGACTCGGTGGCGTCAAACTCGTAGCCCAGGAGGGACCCGCCATGGAGCACCACACCGTGTTGTCCCCGCGTTGGGCAGCTGTCCGTGACGATCTCAGCGTTCGTCGCGAGGCACGCGCTGCCCGCGAGATTCTGAAACGCGAGCTGGCCAGCTTCTCCACCACCGCCGACCTGTTGGAGCTCGACCTGATCCTCAATCGTGCAGACCCGCAGGCGGCCGACAACGTCCGGAGCCTCATCCCCCGCCTCAGCGCGGTCTGACCCGGCGCGGTCTGACCCAGCGCGGTCTGACCCAGCGCGGTCTGACCCAGCGCGGTCACCGCACAGGTAAGGCGGCGAGGGCTCACCCCATCCGCTGAGCAACCTCGGGCGGGAAGCCGCCGGTGGCCACCGGCCCCCAACTTGTCGGCGTGACCCGGATCAGCGACTTGCCCTGGTCGGCCATCGCCTGCTTGTACTCATCCCAGTCAGGATGTTCACCAGCGATCGACCGGAAGTAGTCGACGAAAGGCTCGGCGGCCTCGGGCATGTCGAGCACCTCGGCCGTGCCGTACACCTGCACCCAAGGCCCGCCGAAGTCGTCCGACAGGATGCAGATGCTCACCTCGGGGTCCCGGCGCGTGTTGCTCGCCTTCGCCCGCTGCGGGTATGTCGACACCACGATGCGCCCCTGCGGATCCACGCCGCAGCTCACCGGGGACAGCTGGGTCCGCCCGTCGCCGCGGGTAGCCGCGTAGATCCCTTTGTGCCGGGGGCGCACGAAGTCCAGGAGGTCTTCTCGGGAGACGGTGATGGCAGTGGCAACGTTGGGCATGCCACCGATGCTAATGCCTTGGTCCACTCGTCACGTTTGCTCCGAGGCGGTCTCGTCGATCCCGGTGTGCTCCAGCTCGATCAGCCGGTCTTCGATGTAGGACTTCAGCGGGGCGCGATGGTCACGCTCGAAGGTCCGCAGCTCTTCGATCTCCTGCTGCAGGACGCTACGGTCTCTGCCGAGTTCCCGGAGCACGTCGGCTCTGACCTTCTGGGCCTCGACGACCATCCCGGTGGAACGCTCACGCGCCTCGGTGAGCAGACGATCGTGCTCGGCGGTGGCCTCGACGACCAGCGCGTCGGCCTCGGCGATCAGCACGTCGTGCTTGGCCGCGCCGACCGACACGAGCTCGTCATACCGGGCCTGGCCGGTAGAGAAAAGCTCTTCCTTCTTGGCCGCGGCCTCACCGATCACCTGGTCATGGACGAGTTGCGCCTCGCTGATGAGGCGCTCACGCGTGTCCTGACCTTCGGCCACGTACTGCTCGTGCAGCTTCTGCGCCAGAGCGAGCACGCCGGCCGCCGCGTGAGAGGTCGTCGATCCCTGCTCAGCGGTCGCCGCCTGGTCTGCGTTCGCGTTCGCCTCGTCACTGCGAGCCACCTCGGCCATGAACGCCATGTCGTCACCTCAATCGATTGGGTCAGGCCGCGCCGTTCGCTCGCGCGACCATCGGCACAGACCGGCAGAAGAACTCGCACATCGCCGCATCCGGCCGAGACCGGCCAGATGTTCGTCTCCGGCGACGGGGTGCCGACTATGCCTACACTATGACGACCGCCCACAGCGATCATCGGCCGGTCTGCCGACGTGCCCGTCTGCGAGCGCGTCCGATCACCGGCCGGCCCCTCTCAAAGGGGTCTGTCTGCGAGCCGGCCGGCCGTGCGGGACGGTCCTCGACGGAGGTGTCGGCGTGACGATGTAACCGGTGGCGTAGTCCCCCAGCACCACCATCTGCTCGCGGTGCGTGCCCCACAACCATGCGAGGTAGGCACAGAAGATCGCGTCGACCTCGTCCTCGATCGCGCCCAGCTCGCTCTTTCGGGCCGCCCCGGCTGCGATCGAACGCAAGACGCTCCAGCGAGGCGAGCCGGCAAGAGCCAGTACCTCTCCGCAGGTGCCCTCGAGGTGATCTAGCAGCCAGCCGAAAGCCTCCTTGAGCGCGGGCAGATCTCGACCCTGCTTGCGCTTGTAGGGGATCACGTAGTCCAGCGGGAAAAGCGAAACCAT
Organism: Dermatophilaceae bacterium; assembly: GCA_014377705.1. GTDB lineage: Bacteria > Actinomycetota > Actinomycetes > Actinomycetales > Dermatophilaceae > UBA4719. Next base: position 5,543 of record JACMPC010000086.1, on the reverse strand, counting down.
CGCGGGATGGGGATACACCTCGATGCAGACCTGCCGCCCGGTGGCCGGTCGGGTGGATGGGTCCATGTCCCAGCCCATCTCGGTGGCGAGCCGGGCACCGCGTGGCTGCGGCGAGAAGAGGGGGTTGCCCCGGTTGGCGGGGTATGCCCCCGCTCCGAAGCGGGCGAACAACTGACCGACCAGTGCCTCGCAGGGTCGTCGCCCGGTCTCGTTCGGTACGACCAGGGGTGCGTCGACGCCGGCGACGGCCGTGCCGGTCCCATGCCGGTCCACGAACGCCACGATCTCGTCGTCTGTACGGACCGAGGCGGACTCCAGGAGCCGGCCAGCGTGGTCGAGCACCGCCAGACCGGTCCTGTTGCGCTGGCCCCAGGCTAGGTCCACGCCGAAGTACCTAACCTGGCTCAGAGTCGCCCGCCGGGAGCTCGACGATGAAACACGAGCCACGAGAGTCACCAGGCTCGTAGCGGGCCAGTCCGCCGTTGGCCTCTGCGAGCCCCTGCACGATCGACAGCCCAAGACCGGTGCCGTGCTTGGTCTTCGTGCCCGCGGTGTCGGCCCGGGCGAACTTGCCGAACAACCTGGAGACGAACTCCTGCGGCACGCCAGGTCCATGGTCGCTGACCCGTATGTCGACCAGGCCACCGCGTCGTGCCGCCTCGATCCGCACTGGTGGCTCGCCATACTTCATAGCGTTCTGCAGGTAGTTGTCGATGATGCGCCCCAGGTGCTGGGGGTCGGCCCGCACGACCAGATCAGGCGAACAGGAGATGGACACACCAGCGGTGTGGTCGCCGGTCGTCTCCAGGCACTGGCTGATCGCTTCGGCCACCACGACGTGCTCGGGTCGCGTGTCCAAAGCGCCGCCCTCGATGCTCGACACGGTGAGCAGGTCATCGATGAGCCCGGACATCTTGTGGGACTGGCGGTCGATGGTGGCCACGAACCTCCTGCGGTCATCCTCGCTGACATCCGCCCACTTCTCGGTGAGGATCGTGGAGAAGCCGATGATCGACACCAGCGGGGAGCGCAGGTCGTGCGCTGCCACGGCGGTGAATCCCCGGACCGAGTCGTTGACCTTCTCCAGCTCCGAGTTGACGCTCTGCAGCTCAGCGTTGACCTCCTGCAGCCTCAAATTTACCTCCTCGACCCGGACCTTCTCGACCTCGAGGTCGTCGTTGACTCTCCGCAGCTCCGCCAGCCGGTCGGTCAGAGCGGCGTTGAGCTGGTCCACCTGGTGCTGCTGGGCCTTCTGCTGGCTGAGGTCGGTCACGGTGACGCAGCGCAGCAATCCCCCGGGCTCCGCCGTGTCGCTGATGCCCACCAGGACCGGCACGCCGGCACCGTCTCCCTGTCGAAGCGTGTGTTCGCGGTGCCCGCCCGAAGCCGCAGTCGCCAGCCGCCCCAGCAGCAGGGTGCGTTCCGACTCGTCCATCCAGTCCGAGAACGGACTTCCCTGCAGCCGCTCGAGCGGAACCCCGAGCAGCGCCGCAAGCCTCCGGTTCGCGTACACGACCAGGCCGCCGGCGTCGACCAGCGCGGCGCCCTCGGACATCCGCTCCACCAGGCTCCGATAGGGACGGTCCTTGGTCTCCAGCGTGTAGATCCGCTGCTCACCCTGCTGGGAGTCCATCACGATCGCGTCGGCCTCGCCGGCCCGCAGCGCGCGCAGGGTCTCCTCGGCGACAGCGAGCCGCTGACTGATGAGGGCCGCGGCCTCGTGCGCGCCGGGCTCGGTCATTGCCTAGTCGACCTTCGAGGCGGGCAGGGCCAGGGTGGCGAGCATTCTCTGCTCGTCGGTGAAGTCGCCGATCATCACCCGCACCGGAAGCGGTCGCTCCCTGATCAGGGTCGGCACGGCCAGCACCCCTCGGGAGGCGACCTTCTCGGGTTGCTGATAGATGTCGACGACGTCCAGGTCATAGCCGTCGGGACAGTGTCGGTCGCACACCTCCCGCAGCCGCCGCACCGCCCTGATGGAGCTGGGCGCGGCTCCGCTGACGAAAAGCGTCAGCTGCAGCCGCACCGCGGTGGGTTCTCCTTCCCGGGTGTGCGGCTCCGCGGGACTGCTCACGGTCCTGTCTCTGGTTTGACGGTGCGCTGCCGCCCCTGCTGTTGCCGGCCCAGCATCAACGCATCTTCACGCGCCTTGCTTGTCTCGATCAGTCGCCCGGTCAGGTTCTCCTCGGCATCGAAGTCCGCCCTCAACGCGATGACATGCTGCTCGACTGCTTCTCGCCGCAGCTCCAACGCCGCGGCGAGCTCGCCGGACTCCTGCGCCAACCCGAGCTCCACGGCCCGTTCGGCGGCCTCCTGAGCTGCTCGGGCCGAGCCGGTCAGCACCCCGTTCGGTCCGATGTACACCGGGATGAGGCTCACCCCGTTGTCGTCGATCAGGAACTCACGGATCTGGTTCGAGTGCGCCATACCGCGGCTCTTGAGCACGTACATCCCGCGGTTGCGTTCCCCGTTGCCCCCCAGCGTGATGGCCAGCAGCCAGGTGTCGACCAGGGAGGAGATGCTCATCTCGGTGTGTTCGAGCTCGGTGCCGCCCTGGTTCAGCGCCGTCATCACGGCCGTGATGCCAGCCGACTTGAGGTAGTAGATCTGACGCATCAGCATCGAGGAGACGTCGGGCGCGCCGGAGCTGCGGGACAGGCTGCTCACCGGATCGATCACCACCATCGTCGGGGTGAACTTCCTGATCAGCCGCTGCATCGTGGCGAGGTGGTCCTCAAGCCCGAGAGTTGTCGGTCGCTCGCAGTGGAAATGCAGCAACCCCTGCTCGATCCAGTGGTTCAGGTCCAGACTGACCGAGGCCATGTTGCGCAGGATCTCCGGCTGGGACTCTTCGAACCCGAAGAAAAGTACCGTCTCGCCGCGCCGGCAGGCGGCGTCGGCGAAGCTTGACGCGATCGTGGTCTTACCGGTGCCGGAGGTCCCGCTGATCAGGATGCTGCTGGCCCGGAACACTCCTTCCCCGCCGAGCATCTCATCCAGCCCGTCCACCCCCGTGGAGATCCGATCGTTGCGCACCTGCTGGTTCAGGCCGAGCGAGGTGATCGGCAGCACCTCGAGCCCGTCGGGCCCGATCAGGAACGGGTACTCGTTCCTGCCGTGGGTGGAGCCGCGGTACTTCACAATTCGCAGCCGCCGGGTGGCAACCTCGTCGACCACCCGGTGGTCCAGGAGCACCACGCAGTCGGAGAGGAACTCCTCCATGCCGTGCCGGATGAGAGCGTCCTCGCCGCGCTCCCCGGTGATCACGGCGGTCAGCCCCTGGTCCTTCAGCCACCGGAACAACCGCAGCACCTCGGACCGAACCACCTCCGGTGTGGAGCTGAACGCGGCGAACAGCGACTCCAGGCTGTCCAGGACGACCCGCTTCGCGCCGATCTTCTTCACCCCGTAGGCCGCCCGGACCATCAAAGCCTCGAGGTCGAACTCTCCGGTCTGAACGGCCTCGCGCTCCATGGTCTGCGCGTCGATCAGCAGCCCGCCGCCCTGCTCCAGCGCATCTAGGTCGATGCCGAGAGCCCCGACATCAGCGGCAAGGTCGGCCCGGCTTCCCTCGAAACCCAGGTAGAGCCCCGGCTCGTCGCAGCGGGTGGCCCCGTGAATCAGGAACTGCAGCCCGAACAGGCTCTTGCCGGCGCCGGGCGGACCGCTCACCAGGGTGGGTCTGCCCGTCGGCACCCCCCCGAGAGTGATCTCGTCGAAGCCGGTGATCCCGGTGGCGCTCTTCGGCAGCTCCACCCGAGTCCGGTCGCCGGAGTCGTGAAGCTTGTTGTTGCTGGTCATGATTCAGTCGCTCCTGTCGAGGAACCGCCACGTCCTCTCATCTTGCGTCGCGGTCCCTGTCATCTTGCGTCGCGGTCCCTGGCGCCGCAAGTTTAACGGCCGCAGATTCGGCGTTTTCGTGCCGGACCTAGACTCGGTGTCACCACGTAACACCTGACCGTTGAACCACGATCCTGGTGTTCACGGTCCGCGTTGCGGTGAGTCGCCAAGCCGTCGGCACCAAACGAAAGATGCCCGAGATGTATGACCAGTCCTTGCTCGTGCAGACGTTGTCCAGGTTTGCCGCGATCCTGCCGGCGCGATACGACCTGCAGGAAGCGCTGATCGAGCTCACCGAGAGCGTCACGGCGGTGCTGGGCCTGTGCGGCACCTGGGTCACGATGGCCGACGACGGGCAGCTGCGCCTGCTGACGGGGGTGAGCCAGGCTTCGGCGGAGCTTGAGCGCGACCACGCGCAGCTGCACCCCTTCCCGTGCCCGTGCCGGGACGCCTACTCCACCGGCGAGCTGATCCGGGTGACCGATGTGCGAGAGGAGACCACCCGCTGGCCGGAGTTCTCGGCTTCCGCCTACCGCCTGCCCATCGCCGGGGTCGCCGCGATCCCGATGCGGCTGGCCGAGCACGTCATCGGCGCCCTCAACCTCTACGCTCCAGAGCCGCGCCGGTGGTCTGACGAGGACATGGCAGTGGCCGGGGTGCTGGCCGACGTGGCGACCAGCTACGTGGTCAACGCCTCCAAGCTGCGCCAGCAGGAGCAGCTCAGCGAGCAGCTTCAGGAGGCCCTAGACTCCAGGGTCGTCATCGAACAGGCCAAAGGAATCACCGCCACCCAGCGCAGGGTCACCGTCGAGCACGCCTACCAGCTGATGCGCTCCCACGCCCGTAACAACAACGCCAGCCTGCGGGTCGTCGCCGAAGCCATCGTTACCGTGGGGCTGAAGGTCTGAGCGGCGTGCCGGCCAGCTGTCCGTAGCGTCCCTTCTCAGGGCTCCGCCGCGGTCTAGGGTCTGGGCATGGACGAGATGACGACAGACGCCCCGAAGGAAAAGGACCACGCGGAAACCTCCACCACGACCGTGCCCGCCGACCCTGTCGACGACGTCGTCACCACGGAGCACACGCTGCGGATCGGCCGGGCTCACCTGGCCTACACCGCGACCACGGGTCGCATCGTCCTGCGTGAGGAGGTGTACGAGGACGGAGCCTTCACGGGGCTGAAGGCCAAGGCGGAGGTCTTCATCACGGCATACGTCGCAGCGGCCAGCGGTGACACGCCCCGACCGGTGACGTTTGCCTTCAACGGCGGGCCGGGCTCGAGCTCGGTCTGGCTGCACCTGGGGCTCATGGGGCCGCGCCGTGTGGTGTCGGGCGATGTTGGAACGCTTGCCGCTCCGCCCTACGGACTCACCGACAACCTTCAGACCCTGCTGAGCGTCACCGACCTCGTCTTCATCGACCCGGTCTCGACCGGCTTCTCTCGCACGGTCTCGGGGGGCAAGCCGAAGACGTACCACGGCTTCACCGGCGACCTGGAGAGCGTCGGAGAGGTGATCCGCCTCTGGACCACACGCAACAACCGTTGGCTCTCACCGAAGTTCATGGCGGGCGAGTCGTACGGAACTGTCCGCGCCGCGGCCCTCGCAGAGCATCTCCAGACCCGCCGAGGGATGTTCCTCAACGGCGTCATCCTCATCTCGAGCGTCATCGACCTCGGGTCGATCGGCCTCCATGAGCCCGAGGAC
>JACMPC010000085.1 GCA_014377705.1 Dermatophilaceae bacterium | reverse complement strand
GAAGATGCTGAGGTGTCCGGGCAGGGGGATGTCGGGGTTGATCAGCGGTGCGAGTCGGCGGCCGAGGTGGGCTTCGAGGTTCGAGGTTCGGATGGGGAGGTTATCGGGGTGGTCGTAGACGTAGGGGTAGGTCGTGAAGGCCCGCCCGGTGGCGGTGGTCCAGGCCAGGGCGCCCTGTGGTGACTGGTCGCTGTCCCAGAAGCCGCTGGTCTTGAGGTTGTGGTGGCCGCGATGGACCGCGGCGAGGTTGGTCTCAGCGGTGGGTCCGCCGGTGGGTCCGCCGGTGTCATCTGGTGTGGTGGACCATTCCTGGCTGTGGTCGAGGTCGCAGCGCTCGGTGGGGATCTCGCAGCCCGGAGCGCGGCAGGTGCCGTCTCTGGCCCGGATCTGTTCGGCCATACCGGCGGGCACCTTGTAGGTCCCGGCGGTGGCTTCGATGGCCCGGCCGGTGATGGGGTCGGTCACGATCCGTTTCCAGATCGAGCCGAGCTGGAGGGCGAGGTCTTGGGCCTGCGCGCTGCTGACACAGCCCCAGCCCGGGATCAGGGCGACGCCGTGGTCCAGGCCGAGCAGGGTCGGCAGGGTCACGATGAGCTGGACTGTGGCCACCGGTGGCCTGCCCAGGGCGGTGAACGTCGGGTCGTCGGGGATCCACCCGCCCATGAGCAGGTCGGTGGCCACGTCGGCTCGTAGCTGGTCGAGGGTGCGTTCGTCGCCGTTCTTGCGTAGGCGTCTGGCGATCTTCTCGACCCGGCACGCCGCGGCGGTGATCCTTGGGCCGTCACCGGTGATCACCAGGGCCCCGGTGCCGTCGCGGTGGGGTTCGGAGGTCACCCGCCGTGCCTTGACCGCCTCTTCGTGGGTGCGCTTGGCTTCGCCCACCAACCCGTTGTGCAGCACCAGCTGGCGGTGCAGGCGCGTGGTGAACGTGGCCTGCGACAGAGGCGCCATCTCGGGCAGGGGTTCACCGTCGGGGCCGGTCACCGGGCGCAGGACCCGGGTCGCGATCACCGATGCGGTGTGGGCATCCAGGTGTGCGGTTGCCTGCGCCAGGGTCATGGCCCTGGCCAGGGGGACCCGCCCCAGCCGTAACAGCTGCCGGATCGGGGCGACCCGCTGTGGTTCACACGCGGTGAACCACACCCGGCGCTGGCACTGGGTGATCGCAAGACCGGTCGCGACCTGGATCTCCCTGGCCGCCGCAGACCGGCAGCTGCGCAGGAACCTTCGCCGTTGCCACGCGCTGGGAGCCTCCGGCTCCAGATGCTCGAAGTCTGCCTCGAACTCGGTGACCATCACCGCCGTCGCGTCGATGGAGATCGCGTCGACCCACGCCTTGAGGGCCTCGGCGGCTTCCACGACCTGCAACGCCTGCTCACTGCTGACCCCGCACAACCCGCCCGGCCGCGCAGCACCCAGCACCATCTCCAGCTGAGCCGCCACCGCGGCCGCTATCTCAGGGGTAGGACCAGCCGTCGACCTCACAAAACCACCTACCGGATCGACGTCGGCGTCGGCGTCGGCGTCGGCACCGGCGACCGACTGAGCCGACGGCACCGACTGAGCCGACTGAGCCGACAACAAGGCGGTCGCCATGATGTCTGTCGCTTCCGCCATGCCCGTCACCTCCGATGAACGTCTGGTGCTCCTGATCTCGAACTGATGTGCTAATTATAGCGAATTCGCCGACATAGTCAAGGTTTTGGGCCGTCGTCTCCATCACTGCGCCAGAGGATTTCGGCGGGGCAACTGGGCCACAACATCTTGCTCGTGGGTGACGAGCCCAAGGTGAGACGCGGTGGGAATTGGCGGCTGCTATCGGCGCCGCACTGCGCGCACGGCTCCGGCGGAGACGTTCTGGCCGGCGTCAGGCACAGAGGCTCCGGCGACCAGCTCGACCCCGCCGGTGGCCACCACCGACTCCTGCCCCGAGTAGTTGGGCAGGAACTGGAAGCGGTCGGTGGCACCACTGTGCTCGACGACCTCCGGGTCCTCCGGCAGTGCGCGGTCCGGCACGATTCCCGCGGCCGCGTAGACGGCGTCCACAACTGCCGTGAAACCAGCCGTGGTCGGCCGCGTCGCGAGGTTCCAGGCGGGTGCCGTCTCCGATTGTTCGGCGGGTCAGCGCAGGCTCACCGGCCGGCGGACCGTCCCTGAAACGAGCATCCACATGGGTTTCGCCGACGATCGTAGGCGGGGCTAGAGGCACATGAAGAAAGCCATGGCGGCGGTCTGCAGATTGTTGCCCACCGTGGCAGAGTCAGCCCGTGACCAAGGGTGAGGGGCTGGAGGACTGGATCGACCGTGTGTCAGCGCTCAGGCAGTACCAACACAACGGCAAGCGCGTGCCTCACAAGCCATTGCTCGTTCTGATGGCCCTGGGACGGCTGGCCACGACCGGCAGCAGTGCGCTGCCGTGGTCGGAAGCCGAGGAGTGTTTGGCCAACCTGATCGCTGACTTCGGACCTGCCTCGCGCACTGGCCGTCGTCAGTCTGCCGCCTACCCGTTCACTCGCCTGCGGACGGACGGCGTATGGACGCTCTCCCGCGATGTGCCGATGGACAATGTGGGCCCGCTGGATGCCGCTCCCATCACCGGACGCCTGGAAGCCTCGCTTGAGGAGGCGCTGTCAGGGCCTGGTCAGATCGAGCAGGCGGCCAGATTGCTGGTCGACGCCCAGTTCCCCAGGACCGTAGCCTCCGACGTGCTCATCGCCGTGGGCCTGGACCCCGACCAGGTGATCTCCCATGGATCGGCCCAGGCGCCAGGTCCCGAGAGACGCCGCCGATCGTCGTCGTGGCCGCGGGCGATTCTCGAAGCCTGGGATCGTCAGTGCGCCTTCTGTGGGTATGACGGGCAGCTCGGTTCGTCCTCGGTAGGGCTCGAGGCGGCCCACATCCGGTGGTTCAACCTGGGGGGACCCGACGAGCTGAACAACGGCATTGCCCTCTGTTCCCTGCACCACAAGCTGTTTGACCGCGGCGCGCTCGGTCTGGACGAGGAGTATCGGATCCTCGTCTCGGGCGTATTCTCCGCCCGGACCGAGGCCGCCAAACGCATCTACGACCTACACGGTCGTCCACTGAAACCTCGACACGGAACCGATCTCCCCGCCGTCCCGCACGTCGCCTGGCACGGCCGAGAAGTCTTCAGGGGCCAGCCGCTGCCTGTTTGAAAGAGGAACGACACCAGACCCATCGACGCCGGGTTCCGCGGACGCAGTCACTTGATGAGGAAGACGATTGCGCCTCTTCGTTGGTAGGCGGTCAAGACGATGTCCCCCCTGCCGGACGGACAACGTCACCACGGCGTGACAAGCTGACCGGGAATCCACGACGCGAGGGGTGCAGGGGTGCTCGAGGGACTGTACGAAAGCTTGTTGACCAAGAAGCTCCAAGCCCAGATTGACGAGGCAACAGGGTCGGGACTGTCCCCGAAGACGGGACCCGTGGACGCGGCCGAGCAGCCCGACGTCTTCGCCCGGCACATTCGTGACGCCGCAGTGCGCGCCCTGGCCGCAGAGTCGAACGTCGATCGTCGACGCGACCTGGTCAATGCGCTGCTGGACCAGCTCGGTGCGCATGACGACCAGCTGGCCGCTTCTCCACGTCAGCTACTCTCCCTGGTGGCCCCGGCTACGCCTGGGGTACTCGCCCGGAACACGAACCGCCCGGCCACTCCCCTGTGCGACGCGGCACTGCTGACCAACGCTCATGGAGAGCCTTCCCTAGGCCATGAGGTCCAGTCAGAACTGGGCAGTGCCGATCAGGTCGATCTGCTGTGCGCCTTCGTGAAGTGGTACGGGTTGCGGGTCATCGAGCCGCAGTTGGTGGACCTCAGGCGACGCGGCGTCCCGCTGCGGGTCATCACGACCACCTACATGGGAGCCACAGAGCGGCGCGCGCTGGATCGCCTTGTCCGCGACTTCGGCGCCGAGGTCAAGATCCAGTACGACTCCGTGCGCACCCGTCTGCACGCAAAGGCCTGGCTGTTTCGTCGCAACACCGGGTTCAACACTGCGTACGTGGGCTCCTCGAACCTGTCCCGTGCCGCCATGCTGGACGGCGTCGAATGGAACGTCCGCCTCTCCGAGGTCGCCACCCCGCCGCTGATGAAGAAGTTCGCAGCAACCTTCGAAACGTATTGGAACGACGCAACATTCGAGATGTATGACCCGGATCGAGATCGCGACCGTCTGGACGACGCCCTCGCGGAGGCGTCGGGCCACAGGCAGGCGAGTCGAGTGACCCTGTCACTCTCAGGTCTGGAGGTGCGGCCCTACCCGTACCAGGCCGAGATGCTGGAGCTGCTCGAAGTAGAACGCGTTGTCCACGACCGTCACAGGAATCTCATCGTTGCCGCGACAGGCACCGGGAAGACCGTCATCGCCGCGCTGGACTACCGACGGCTCTGCCCAGCACCCCCCGGCGAACGCCCGCTACTGTTGTTTGTCGCCCACCGCGAGGAGATCCTGAGGCAGTCCCTCCGCACGTACCGCGAAGTCCTGTCCGACCCGGACTTCGGCGAGCTGTATGTCGGCGGCGCACGCCCCGAGCGGTGGCGGCATGTCTTCGCCTCCGTGCAGTCATTGACTGCGTATGGCGTCAACAACATCCCGGCAGATGCCTACGATGTGGTCGTCATTGACGAGTTCCACCACGCGCAGGCGATGACCTACCGCCGGATCACTGACCATCTGGCGCCGACCGAGCTCCTCGGGCTGACCGCGACACCAGAACGCGCCGACGGAACTGATGTGCGCTCGTTCTTCGGCGGCCGAATCGCGGCCGAGATGCGACTCTGGGATGCCCTGAGCGCGGACCTGCTGTGCCCGTTCCACTACTTTGGCGTGGCCGACGGCGTCGATCTGAGCCACGTCCAGTGGAGTAAGGGCAGGTACGACCAGGGCGCCCTCTCCGGCGTCTACACAGGCAATGACGCTCGCGCACGCATCGTGCTTAAACAGGTCCACGACAAGGTGGCGGATGTGCGGTCGATGCGCGCCCTCGGCTTCTGTGTCTCGATCGCACACGCTGAATACATGGCTCGCGTTTTCAATGGGGCAGGCATTCCCTCACTGACGGTCACGAGCGGACCAGGATCCGCTGACCGCGCATATGCCCTGCGCCAGTTGGCTGCTGGCAAGGTCAAGGCCATCTTCACCGTCGACGTCTTCAACGAAGGTGTCGACATTCCTTCGGTCGACACGGTCCTCTTCCTGCGACCGACTGAGAGCGCGACCGTCTTTCTGCAGCAGCTCGGTCGCGGGCTGCGTCGCGCTCCGGACAAGCCCGTGCTTACCGCCATCGACTTCGTTGGTCATCAGCGCAAGGAGTTCCGCTTCGACACTCGCTACCGCGCCATCACGGGAGCCACGAAGACGAGCCTCCAGCGACAGGTCGAGCAAGGTTTTCCGTTCTTGCCCGCCGGCTCACAGATCATGCTGGACCGACAGTCGCAGGAAATCGTGCTCGCCAACATCAAGAAACAGCTGAGCACAAGCTGGAAGCAGATCGTCGCCGAGCTGCGCGCATCCGGTGACTTGTCACTGAACGACTTCCTGCACGAATCCGGGCTTGAGCTCGGGGACATCCTCAAGAGCGACAGGAGCTGGACCCGACTTCGTCGCGAAGCCGGATTTTCGACCCGAGCCGGAGGGCCACGCGAGGCCGCCCTCCTCAAACGTGTGCGGTCAATGGCACATGTCGACGATGGCGACCGCGCTCTTGCGTACCAGAAACTGCTCGCAGATGGCGCGCCGACCTACCAGGACCTCACCCCTGTCGATCAACGGTTCGCCCGGATGTTGTTCTTCTCACTGTGGCCCAACGGCGGTGGATTCGACTCGTACGACGACGGTTTCGGCGCCCTTCGATCGGAACAGGCTGCGCGCGGCGAACTGAGCGTCGTCGTGCGGTACGCCTTTGACCATGCGCAGCGCATCACAGCTCGTATGTCTCGACGCCTCGCATCCTCACCGCTGCGCACTCACGCCCGCTACTCGCGCGAGGAGATCGTGGCGGCGCTTGACTACGCCCACCTGAAGCGATTGCCCAACAGCTTCCGCGAAGGCGTCCTCTGGGCTGAGGAATGGAAGTCCGACGCCTTCCTGATCACCCTCACCAAGTCCGAGACCGACTACTCCCCCACAACGATGTACCAGGACTACGCCATCAGCCCATCGCTGTTCCATTGGGAGACTCAATCCCGAACCTCGGTCACCTCACCCACCGGACAGAGGTACATCCATCACGCCCGAGCGGGCAGCAGCATCTTGCTGTTCGCCCGTGAGCACAAGGTCTACGAACTGGGCACAGCCCCGTACCTCTTCCTTGGCACTGGGCAGTACAGCAGCCACACAGGTGATCGCCCGATCGCCATCACCTGGCACCTGGACCGACCAATGCCAACCGAAACCTTCACAGCCTCGACCGTTGTCGCTTAACGCGTCCGGAGGCGTGTGCTACCAGCCCTGAAATCGAAACAGCGGGGAGCCCGGACCAGTACTTGTCCGGGCTCCCCACTGCCATGTCGTCAGGTCAGCTCAGCTGCAGCCGCTGGTGCTTCCGCATCCTTCGCAGACGTAGCACGAGCCAGACGGCCGCATCTTGGTTCCGCAGGTCAGGCAGATCGGTGCGTCCGCGGACTTGCCGGAGAACCTGTCCGCCAGCTCGGCCGAGGAGTGCACGCCCTGGACGGACCTGGACGAAGCCGAACCGGAGCCTGACTTGTCGACAGTCTCGGCCCTGGTCCAGTCCCGCCTCTCAGCCTTCTTGGCGAGCTGGGCGGACTGGGCGTATCCCTCGAGCTCGTCCGAGACCTCCTCGTCGGACTCGGAGTCCACCGGGGCGGCATACGAGCCGGTCTCAAGCTGACGCATGCGCTCATCGGCGGTGTGGATGCCCATGAACGAGCGGGTCTCGAAGTCCAGGTAGTCCAGCGCCAGGCGGCGGAACACGTAGTCCATGATCGACTGCGCCATCCTGATGTCCGGGTCGTCGGTCAGGCCGGCCGGCTCGAAGCGCAGGTTGGTGAACTTCTCGACGAAGGTCTCCAGCGGCACGCCGTACTGCAGGCCGATCGAGACGGCGATCGAGAACGCGTCCATCACGCCCCCCAGGGTCGAGCCCTGCTTGCCGAACTTCAGGAACAGCTCGCCCATGCCGTCGTCGGGGTAGGAGCCGGCGGTCAGATATCCCTCGGCGCCACCCACCGAGAACGAGATGGTCTGGCTCGGACGGCTGCGGGGCAGGCGCTTGCGGACCGGGCGGTACTCGATCCGCACGTTCTCCTTCTCGGCCGCCACTAGTCCGGCAGCTTTAACCGCTGCTGCGTCCGTGGCGGTCGAGCCGCCATCACTCAGCGGCTGGCCTACCTTGCAGCTGTCGCGGTAGACCGCCAAAGCCTTGATGCCAAGCTTCCAGGCCTGCAGGTAGACGTCCTCGATCTCCTCGACCGTGGCGTCCTGGGGCAGGTTGACCGTCTTGGAGATCGCACCGGACAGGAACGGCTGAACCGCCGCCATCATGTGCACGTGGCCCATCGCCGAGATGGAGCGCTGGCCCATCGCGGTGTCGAAGACCTCGTAGTGCTCGGGCCGCAGGCCGGGGGCGTCGATGACGTGGCCCTTGTCGGCGATGAACTCGACGATCGCCTCGATGGTCTCGCCGGTGTAGCCCATCTTCTTCAGCGCACGCGGGATCGTCAGGTTGACGATCTCCATCGAGCCGCCGCCGACGAGCTTCTTGAACTTGACCAGCGAGAAGTCCGGCTCGATCCCGGTGGTGTCGCAGTCCATCATGAAGCCGATGGTGCCGGTCGGTGCGAGCAGGCTGGCCTGGGCGTTCCGGAAGCCGTTCTTCTCACCCAGCTTGATGACGCCGTCCCAGACCTTCGTGGCCAGCTTGTGGATGTCACCATCCATCGCGTCCAGCGTCCGAAGGTCGTCGTTCGCGCCCTGGTGCTTGCGCATCACCCGCTTGTGGGCGTCCGCGTTGCGGGCGTACCCGGCATACGGACCGACCACTGCAGCCAGCTCGGCGGACCGCCTGTAAGCAGCACCAGTCATCAGCGAGGTCAGCGCAGCAGCCAGCGAGCGGCCACCCTCGGAGTCGTAACCGTGGCCGGTCGCCATCAGCAGCGCTCCGAGGTTGGCGTAGCCGACACCCAGCTGGCGGTAGTCGCGGGTGACCTGAGCGATCGGCTCGGTCGGGAAGTCCGCAAAGCAGATCGAGATGTCCATCGCGGTGATGACGAGCTCGACGACCTTCTGGTAGGTCTCACCGTCAAAGGTGTCGTCGTCGCGCAGGAACTTCATCAGGTTCAGCGAGGCCAGGTTGCAGGACGAGTTGTCCAGCGACATGTACTCCGAGCACGGGTTGGATGCGGTGATCCGGCCAGTCTCGGGGTTGGTGTGCCAGTCGTTGATCGTGTCGTCGTACTGGATGCCCGGGTCGGCGCACTCCCAGGCGGCCTGGGCCATCTTGCCGAAGAGGTCCTTGGCGTCGATGGTCTCGATGACCTCACCGGTGCCGCGAGCTGTCAGGCCGAACTCGGTACCATCCTCGACCGCGCGCATGAACTCGTCGGTGACCCGCACCGAGTTGTTCGCGTTCTGGTACTGCACGGAGATGATGTCCTTGCCGTCCAGGTCCATGTCGAAGCCGGCGTCGCGCAGCGCCCGGATCTTGCGCTCCTCGTGGGCCTTGGTCTCGACGAACTCGGCGATGTTGGGGTGGTCGACGTCCAGCACGACCATCTTGGCCGCACGCCGGGTGGCGCCGCCGCTCTTGATGGTGCCGGCCGACGCGTCCGCGCCACGCATAAAGCTGACCGGGCCACTGGCCGTGCCGCCTGAGGACAACAGCTCCTTGGAGCTGCGGATCCGGGAGAGGTTCACCCCGGCGCCGGAGCCGCCCTTGAAGATGAAACCCTCTTCGCGGTACCAGTTGAGGATCGAGTCGATCGAGTCGTCAACGGCCAGGATGAAGCATGCCGACACCTGCTGAGGTGAGGGGGTGCCGACGTTGAACCAGACCGGCGAGTTGAACGCAAACACCTGGTGCAGCAGCGCCCAGGTCAGCTCGTGCTCGAACAGCTGAGCGTCCTCGGCCGTCGCGAAGTACCCGTTGTCGACGCCGGCCTTCACATAGGTCAGCACGACGCGGTCGATGAGCTGCTTGAGCCCCTTCTCCCGCTCGGGGGTGCCGACGGCGCCGCGGAAGTACTTGGTCGTCACGATCGTCGAGGCGTTGACCGACCAGAAGTCCGGGAACTCCACGTCGCGCTGTTCGAAGATCGTGACGCCGGTCTTCCAGTTCTGCTGGACGACGTCGCGATGTTCCCAGGTGACCTCGTCATACGGGTGCACTCCTGGAGTCGTGAAGATGCGTTCGACCTTCACACCCTTCTTGCTGCTGCTGCTGCGTCGTGCACCTGCACTCGCGCCGGTCGTCTCAGTCATTGATGGCCTCCTTGGCCTCGTTCCGGGTATTTTCAAGTGTTGCTCACGCCACTGACACAGAGTTTTCGACTGCTGTTCTCAACTGCCGTTCGGAACTGCCTTTTTCAACTACCGTGGCGGCGATTCGCGCTGGGTCTTGCTACCCGCTTAGACGGTCGGCGGGGTCTGGCTCTTTTCCGGTTGGCTCACGCTCGGCGCGAAGCAGGGTGATCGCTGACTCGAAGTCCTCGAGGCTGGCGAACGCCTGATACACGCTGGCAAATCTCAGGTACGCGATCTCATCAAGCTCGCGCAGCGGTCCGAGGACGGCCAGCCCCACCTCGTGGGCCTCGACCTCGGCGCTCCCCTGTGCCCGGATCGCCTCCTCTACCTTTTGAGCGAGCTTGGCCAGGTCGTCGTCGGTGACCGGGCGACCCTGGCAGGCCTTGCGCACGCCGACCAAGACCTTGCTGCGACTGAACGGCTCGTTGGCGCCACTGCGCTTAACCACCGACAGGCTGGTGGTCTCGACCGTGGTGAAACGCCGGTTGCACTCGGGACACTGCCGTCGGCGGCGGATCGCGGTGCCGTCGTCAGCAGTGCGACTGTCGATGACTCGACTGTCGGTGAAATGACAGAAGGGACAGTGCATGTGCGGGTCCCTCCCTTCCTGGTAATCGTGTGTCGTGTGTCGCATGCCGTATGCCGTGCAACGGGACATGTTCTGTATGACGTATGGCTGGGTTTCGCGGACCTCGCGGGGCCTCGGTAGGGGCCACCTGGGGACAAACCTGTGGTCAGGGTGTGGATGACCTGGGGATAAGTCTTAGTGTCCTGGGGACTACATGTGGACGAGTTACGTCCGTGTAACTACTATATGTGGGAATCCTACGACGATTTGGGCCCAGGCACAACACCATCAACACGTCCCGCACGACGTCGGCGTGTCGGTCCTCCAGCCCCCTTCCGGCGGCCCTGAAACTCTCCTCCCGTGGCACCCTGTGGACGGTGGCACTCGAGGGCCTGCGGGTCCTGCATACTTCACCGGGGGATCATGTTGGGGGATCCCTCTCTCAACGGGTCACCGAGGCATCCGAGCGGCGTCATGCCCGCCCGGTTCGCATCACCGTGGGAGACACCGTGCAGTTCAGGACGACGAAATCGGCAACACAAGTGAAGAAGACCTCGGTAGCCCTTCTGGCCATTCCACTGGCAGCCACCATGCTGCTGACCGCCTGCGGCGGCGACATCAAACCCACAGCCTCAGCCTCGAGCACCCCCAGCTCGTCGCCCACGACCACCGCAGCGCCGACCCCCTCAGCCTCCCCCACCGCCACGGCAAACACCAAGGTCGACCCCAACATCCCCACCGCAGCCCGCGCCCACACCCCCGCAGGCGCCGAAGCCTTCACTGAGTACTTCTTCTCCCAGCTCAACATCGCGTGGAGCAAGCCGAGCGTAGGCTTGATCTCCAGTTTGAGCGCCACAACCTGCAAAACTTGCGCAGCTTTTGAAGGATCCGCCCTAGACCTGGCGACAAAACAGCAGCACTATCAGGGGGATGTCTTCGCGGTGACGACCGCTGCGTCGGTCGGCCAATCTGAGATTCTGGTCGTTGGCCAACAACCACCCGGTGCTGTGATCGACAGCAACGGCGCTGTTGTCAGACGCAAGACCCGGGCTCAGGAGTCCAAGTTTATCGTTACTGTCCAGTGGTCGTCCGGCGGCTGGCGCATCAACGAGATCAAGGTCATGAAGTGAGGCTCCGAAGGCTCACAACCATCGCCCTTACTTCGTTTCTGGTTGCATCTCCGCTCATGTTCCCCGATCAAGCTGTAGCGGGCCCTACCTGCGATGTCTTGGACCTCTCACTTTGCTCCGCAAATCAGGGCGGCATCACGATCGGAATCACGAGTCAGGAGATGGATCGAGCCGGCAAGGGCTTGGACCTCAAGACTGGCGAGCCTGACCCGCGCGTCTTTGAGTACACGAGTACGACCGCCTGCCAGTTCAGCACTCCCGGTGGCCCAGGGGCGGACACCTTGTGTGTGGGCGCGGTGCAGGCCTGCGCCAGGAACACCCCCGCTCAGGGTCAGGG
>JACMPC010000084.1 GCA_014377705.1 Dermatophilaceae bacterium | reverse complement strand
CCGTCTTCTCGACACCCAAAAGGGACCCCCATAGGCTTACATCACGCACGCCGTTCTCCGCCCACTGGTTCTGGACCTTTAGACAGCCCAAAACCTATGCGGGAACGGCGTGCTCCTCATCAACAGCCCAAAACCGACCCACGGATGCGTCACAAGAGCCGAAACAATATAGCTTTCTTGGTACGCGATGGCTATCGTTTGTGCAGTTAACGCGATCGCCGAGTCCCTGACCCGCCGGTATGACTGCGTCAAGGCGCATCTGAGTGAGCGTCAGCGTCGTGTGTGGCTGGGTGTAGAAGCTCGTGAGCTGGGGCGCAGCGGCGTTGGGATTGTTGCTCAGGCTGCGGGGGTCTCGCCGGATACGGTGCGTCGGGGCCGTGACGAGCTTGATGACCCGCAATCGTTGGAGGTGGGCCGTTCGCGTGGGCCGGGTGGGGGACGAAAGCGGGCCGAGGATCTGGCGCCGGACCTGGCGGAGGCGTTGGATGCCCTGGTCGAGCCTGAGTCTCGCGGTGATCCGATGACACCGCTGCGGTGGACGTCGAAGTCGCTACGCACCCTGGCTGCTGAGCTGGGTGCTCGGGGGTTCGGGGTGTCTGCGACGCTGGTCCAGCGGCTGTTGCATGAGGCTGGGTACAGCCTGCAGGGCAACGCCAAGTCGTTGGAGGGCACTCAGCACGCGGACCGGGACGCGCAGTTCCGCCACATCCATGACACTGCCGCGCAGTACGCGGCCGCCGGCGATCCCGTGGTCAGCATCGACTGTAAGAAGAAGGAACTCGTTGGCCTGTATAAGAATAACGGCAAGGCGTGGCGGCCCAATGGTGATCCGGAGCGGGTCGACGTCCATGACTTCATGAGTGAACAGGGCCATCCCCTACGGCGTCTACGACGTCGGCGCCAACACGGGCTGGGTGAGCGTCGGGGTGGACCACGCGACCGCCGCGTTCGCGGTCAACACCTTGCGCTCATGGTGAAACACCGTCGCCGCGGCCGCATACCCCGACGCTAGACGCGTGTTGATCACAGCCGACTCCGGTGGCGCAAATGGCAATCGTCGCCGCACCTGGAAGACCGAACTCGCCGCCCTGGCGGCAGAGACCGGCCTGGACATCAGCGTCTGCCATCTACCGCCGGGCACCAGCAAATGGAACAAGATTGAACACCGCCTGTTCTCCCAGATCACCAGAAACTGGAAGGGCAGACCCCTGACGAGCCACCAGACGATCCTGGATCTCATCGGCGCCACCACCACGACAACGGGACTGAGCGTGACCGCTGAACTCGACGACGGCGCCTACCCGATCGGCATCAAGATCACCGACCGGCAGATGCAAGACCTCCCCATCAGCCGCGACGACTGGCATTGGGAGTGGAATTACACGTTGCACACCACCCCGTAGATTGCGAAGTAGCTATGCGGGTTGGGGTGACCAGAAAACTGTTACGGGAGAACGGTTCTGGCGGAAAAGACGCCCGATCTATTACTCCGCCGTCCAAGGGGGCACCCCACACGCGACACGCCCGAAACGGACTGACTTGATTCAGCGCGACGCCTTAGTGACGAGTCCCGGCAAGCTCGCAGTCTCGGTCGGGCGGTTCGTCTTTGCCGCCGGCAGGTGTCTGACGTGATCGCAGATGGCTCCTACCTACCCTGGCGGTGGTCGGAAATGGTGGTCACCCTGGACTGGGAGACCCTGCGCTGATAGCTCCGGTGGTTCGCCGCACGACCAGTCGGTCTGGGTGACCGACCCGCCGGTCACCTCGACGCGGACCGAGACCGAGCCGTGCTGCTCGCGCAGGTCGTACGTGCCAGCCTGCACGTGCGGGAACACCGCGGTGAACTGCGTCCCGTCCGGCGTGGGCCGTTCGACGACGGCCACGTGCGGGTTGTGGTGCACCCCGTGTTCGTGGTCGTTACCCTGCTTGCCGCCGTGATGGTGCGGGTGAGCGTGACTGTGCGACTCACCGACCTCGTGGATCTCGATCTCGGCGCCGTGCATTCCGGCCGGGAGCCGGAGCACGATGGCGCCGATGTCGTCGCCGATGTCCAGGAGCACCGGGCCCTGACCGGCGAACGGGTTCTCGGCCAGGTTGGCCGCCCGCTGGTCGGTCAGGGACAAGGTGTCATGCTGTCCGGTCATCGTCGTCCCGCTCAGGTGGCCGGTGTGCCGGGCAGCGACTGGTACCCGCCCGCTGGTGTCCCCAGGTATGGGAAGTGTTTCAGCAGCGGTGAGTTGGTGTTGCTCGTCCCGTCGACAAGGACAGCCGCGGCACCGTCGGCGGTGTAGGACGGGTCGACGAGCGCGATGGTCGCGCCTGCCACGGCCCGCAGCTCGATGGCTACGATGTCGTCGGTGACCCGCCGCCCGTTGGGGAAGCCAGCGAGGTCCTTGCCGAGGATCCCGTAGGGGCTGGGCGACGCCGCAGGCGGAATAGCCAGGTTGAGCCGGAGCAGGTCGGCCTGGGTGGACCCGGTGTAGTTCTGGAAACCGGAGACGACGCCGGACGGAATGCCGGTCAGCAGGATCGCTGCGAGGTCCGCACGGGGCTTGGTGTAGGCCTTCAGGTGGGGGAACACGTCCGGGTAGAGGACCGGCAGGAGGCCGGCCAGCTCGGGCTTGGTGACGTACTGGGCGAACTGGGCGTCATTGCTCGGAGCCGTGGTGTTCCAGTAGTCCTTGCGGGACATCGGGACGATGACCTCGTTGAACAACGGGTTACCCAGGCGCGAGACCTGAGTGAACGGCCCGTGTCCCTCTCGCTTGCCTGTGGCTCTGTTGATCACCGTCGTCTTCTGCCGGCTCGCCGATGCGTAGACCCCGATGACCGACAGGCTCGACGTCGGGTTGCTGGGGTTTGCGCCGCCCCGGGTGAGGTCGGTCTTGGGGACCTGGATGGCGATCGAGTGGACGTTGAGCCCCTGGAGGCCGTTGACGCCCATCGTCGCGGCTGCGGAGGGAATGAGATGCAGATTTTGGAACGGGCGCAGCGCACCAAGGTCGAAGATCGACCCCAGGTCGGCGAAGAAGGCGTCGGCCCGCTGACCGGCGAACACCTTGCGGCCGCCACGCAGGCTGTGCGTCGCCTCGTGGGTGAAGTGCGCGTAGTCGGGCGTGCTGCGGATGCCCACGTTAACGGGAGGCACGGTGAGCCCGGAGCGGAGGACGACCGGGTTCGCGCCGCGCTCCTTGCGGCTCACCGTGTAGGTCTGCGGGCGGTTGAACGTGCTGTCTGCGATGTGGGTGATCGGGCCCGTGTTGTACAGGAACGTCGACCGGTTGCGGATCTTGGTGGTGAACCGGAACTGGTAGCTCACGTCCGGGACGCCATCGCCCCGGTTGCAGACGTGGATCTCGTAAAGCACGTCGTCACCGAACTCGAAGAAGTTCGGCCCGCCCATCGGGTTCTGCATCGGGATGAAGTTGGCGATGAGGGTGACGGTGCTGGGGGCGTCCGGGCTGACGAAGGCGTAGACGTCGGAGTTGTCGGCGACCGGGTCCTTGGAGATCTCCGGTGCTTCGCGGTGCGAGGACATCAGGCGTGCCTGCTGATGAGCCGCACAAGAGCGGGGTCGTGGACGATGACCTCGCGCTCGCCGCGCATGACCGATACCTCGCCGCGGGCTGCGTCGTGGACGTAGGCGACGACCGGCCCCGAGGCCGTGCGCGTCGCGTCGGTCGCTTCCTTACTCGTGCCGGCAGCCAGGGCGGACGGGGCGGCTGCGGCTGCGGCGACCCCCATGGCGGACAGGGCGAGGAAACCCCTTCGGGTCGATGAGCTCATGACGAACTTCCTTTCAGGCGAGGGGTATTCCGTCTGACACACTGCATTCGGTGCGTTGCAGGTCACGGATGGGTGATTTTCCAACAATTCTGCAAGCAGTCCGCCGACAAGGTCGATTGCCGACCCCAGCGACTTGGCCAACCAGCCGACCCGAAGGGGTCGGGTGTCCACTCGGCCCCTGGTTGAGAGCCGGGGAAACCATAATGTAAAGTACGGCCGCTTCTATGGACATGGCAATAGCTAGTAAGTACAAATTTTCTGAAGTCTTTACCGGCGCGTCGAGCACGCGGCCCAGGTCTTCCGTTCCTCAGCCAGCCTGTCGGCCGGCCCAACCGCCAGCACGGGCGCGGGCGCGACGTCGTCCCGGCGGGCTGCGCCTCGTGCGGCCGGGGCCGCACGGTTGGCCGAGACTGGCTTGGCTGTCCCGGTGGCGGAAGTTCGCGCGAAGTCGACGGCGCAGGCGAGTCCGAGTAGCAGGAGCATGGCCGTGGTGACCACAACTGCCAGGGCGACCAGCAGCCGTCGCCTGTCCCATCCGCCGGCGTTGACGCCCTCGAGCCCGCCCATCAGGATGCAGCCCGAGCCGGTGATACCGGCGACGATTGAGCCGACCCCGGTGATGCCGCCGATGGAGAGCAGGGTCAGCATGCCCCACAGCACGTATCCGGTCAGCTGGTCGGCGAATACCTGAGCCCGCGCGGGGGCCTTAGGACAGATCTTGTTTGCCAGCGCCGCGGTGCCCGCCGTGTAGTGAGCCATCCGCCGTGGCACGCCCTGGTCGGTCCCCGGGGATACGGAACCTGTCAACTTGGTTGAGGCAGTTGAGTCCTGCTATTTGTGAGCTTCGGTTGCAGAGCTGTCTGGTTGGTTGATCCAGGCGGATTCGGGTAGCCGCGGCGGCTGTGGTGGGTGATTGAACCGGTTGGTGTGCAGTGTGTGGGCGGCGTTCAGGACGACGGCGCGTGCGGCCCGGACGGTCTCGGCTTGGCCGGTGTGCACGACGTTCGGCGTCAAAAGTCCCAGGCCTTGGTGGCGATGATCGAAGTTGTACGCCCCGAAGAACGAGGCACAGAACCCGCCCGAGCAGGTCAACGTTCATGACTTCCCCGACAAGGAACTCGGCAAGGCCATCGCGTACGGCAT
>JACMPC010000083.1 GCA_014377705.1 Dermatophilaceae bacterium | reverse complement strand
TCGTACTCGGTGCGCAGGTCCTTGACCATCTGATAAGGATTCAGCACGTAGGAGCGCATCTGATCACCCCAGCTTGCCTTGACGTCCCCGGCCATGGCCTTCTTCTGTGCGTGCTCCTCGGCCTGTCGCTGCAGGAGCAGCCGCGACTTCAGCACGCGCAAGGCGGCGGCCCGGTTCTGGATCTGGGACTTCTCGTTCTGCATCGAGACGACGATGCCGGTGGGCAGGTGCGTCATCCGGACGGCCGAGTCTGTGGTGTTGACCGACTGACCTCCGGGACCGCTGGACCGGAAGACATCAACCTTGATCTCGTTGTCCGGGATCTCGATGGTGTCCGTCGGCTCGATCAGCGGAATGACCTCGACCGCGGCGAACGAGGTCTGCCGCCGCCCCTGGTTGTCGAACGGCGAGATTCGGACCAGGCGGTGCGTGCCAGCCTCGACGGCCAGGTTGCCGTACGCATAGGGAACCTTGACCTCGAACGTGGCCGACTTCAGACCAGCCTCCTCGGCATAGGACGTGTCGAGCACCGCGACCGGGTATCCATGGCGCTCGGCCCACCGCAGATACATCCGCATCAGCATCTCAGCGAAGTCTGCGGCATCGACGCCGCCGGCCCCCGACCGGATCGTGATGACGGCCTCGCGCTTGTCCCACTCACCGTTGAGCAAGGTTCGGACCTCGAGCTCGCCGACGGCCTTCTTCAGGCTGAGGAGCTCCCTCTCGGCCTCGGAGATGGTGGCCGCGTCGGACTCCTCGATGCCCAGCTGGACCAGCACCTCGACCTCGTCGATGCGGCCGTCCATCTCGGTGATCCGCTCGAGCTCGGAGTTGGCCCGCGACAGCAGGCTGGTGACCTCCTGGGCGGTCTCCGGGTTGTCCCATAGGTCCGGCGCCCCGGACTGCTCCTCGAGCTCGCTGATCTTGGTGCGCAGAGAGTCGAGGTCGGTGACCTGACGCACCGACTCCATGGTCGAGCGCAGGTCCTTGAGTTCTTGTGCAAAGTCGACAGCCATTGCCTGTGAGACTACGCGACCGCGAGCACGGTTCGGACCCTGTGCACGACTCGACCACGAGCCAGGCGCGGGGTCCTGGCCCGTTCGCACCGACCCTTGTCCCCTCCCTGCTTTCTGCGTACGTCCTGGGACGTGTGATCCCGATGTGGTTCGCCTGCCGGCTCCGGGCGGCTCGCCCTTCCGTGGTGGGCGTTCGCCGCCGCCGCCCTTCGCGCCCCCGTGGCGGTGCTGCCGTCCAGCGCACTGCGCGGTGCAAACAGCACTCTGCTCGTGGTCGCTGTGGGTCGTCGCCACCGGTGTCGCACTGCTCCTCTAACGCAGGCCGGACCTGGCGCGAGACTCGACGGTGATGTTCACCGAGCCACCGAATGCTGCAAGGACCGAGGCTGCGATCGGGATGTCGACGGTGCCGCGCAGCCTGATCACCGCGGTCTGCCCATCCGGGCTGCCGGTGCCGTCGGTCAGACCCCACGCAGAGATGCCGTGCGGTCGGGGCTGCGCCGCGAGGTACTCCGCCGCCGACTGGCGCACCGAGCCATCGGTGACCGGGACCGCAGACTGCAGGCCACCCTGGTATGCCGAGCCACTGTCGAGCGCGTCGGAGGCATCCAGGGCTGCGCTGTCTGCGGCATCGAGCAGTCGGGCCCGGGACAGCTGGACCGCCGTCACGTCCACGCCGCCGATGATGAGCAGCAGGGCGATGACCGTGAATCCGAGGATGATCAGGCTGATCTGGCCCTGTTCGGGACACTCGCCCAATGAGCCCCGCCGATGGGTGACCCTGCCCGCCAGGCGACTTGGCCGGACCGCCGTCATCGCCGTCATCGCCATCATCGCCGTCCTCGCCATCATCGCCGTCCTCGCCGTCCTCGCCGTCATCGTCGTCATCGCAGTCATCGCAGTCATCGCCGTCATCGCCATCATCGCCATCATCGCCATGCCGTGGTCACCGTCCACCGAACCGGTCGACGGTGACGACGTGGGTGGCCTGCACCGGCACCTGCATCGGCACGATCCCGGAGAAGAACGCCGGGACGAGGGGCATCGGCACCGAGACCGTCGCGGTGACCCTGACCCGACCGTCGGGACGCAGACAGGGTGTGCCGTCACAGCTGATCTTGATCGTCCCCTCCTTCTGGAAGCCCTGATCGGCAAAGGCCAGCCCCGCAGCCGACAGCGCCCGGGCGGGAGCCTGGCCCGCCGCCGGGGCGGTGACGTAGGCGCGGCCTGCCTCCCGGGCGGCCGCGCTCACACCATAGGCACCGGCCTGCAGACGGGCCAGCACCATCACGAGATAGAACAGTGGGACCATCATCAGCACGGCCAGGAAGACGAACTCGACGATGGCGCTCCCTGCCTGAGCACCGGAGCCAGCGCCCCCGAGCTGGGAGAGCCTGGCCCGAAGCCGGGCGGCCATCCGACGCGTCAGCGCCATAGCGATCACAGCGTTCATGGCGATCATTGCCTCTCCGAGAATGCACGGGCCTGGATGGAGAGAACCCGGTCGGGCCCGAGAGGGCCCAGGACCGGCAACGGCGCCACGATGCGAACCCGCACCACGGCAATCCCGTTGACGGTGGCGTCCTCCGCTGACACGTTGTCGGCATACCGGCTGGGGAGGCTGGCCCTGATCAGCTGGCTCGCTCGTGCCACGCCATCCTGCGGGGTGGCGTCCGCACGAGCCCCGTAGCGGGCACCTTCGGAGGCGCAGGAGATCAGCGTGTTGCGAATGTGCAGCGCCAGACCGAGCTGGAAGACGGCGACGAACAACAGGCTCAACAGCCCGGCCACCATGGCAAAGTCCGCCACGGCGGACCCGGACTCATGGTCTCCCAGCACGCCCGATGACCTCCGGAAGGCACCGGCGGGAGACGTCACGAGGCGACGAGTCATCAGCGGATGGTGACCGGCTACGGGCCGGTGACGCTGTTCATCGCCCTGGTGAACAGGGCCGTCAGCTGAGTGGCGGCCAGCGACCACAGGATGGTGACCAGGCCTGCGGTCATCAGCGTGATCAGCACCCAGCCGGGAACGTCGCCGCGCTCGCGGTCGGCCCGCCGTTCGAGCCTGCTGAGCACACCATGGGTGGTGACGGTGATGCTGGCGGCGACGCTGGCCGTCAGCGACTGGAGCGACCGGATGTTCTTCATGTGGATTCCTTGGGTGGGGGTGAGGAACAGCAGTGAACGAGGGTCAGATCGAGAACTTCAGCAGAGCGACGCCGGGGTAGATCGCGAACAGCACGGTGACCGGCAGGACCAGGAAGACCACCGGCACCATCATCGCGATCTCCTTCTTGCCGCCCTCTTCCATCACCGCGCGACGACCGGCTTCACGGACGTCCTGGGCCTGCGAGCGCAGCACATCCGCCAGCGGCGTGCCTCGTTCCACCGCGACGACGATCCCGTCGACGAACCGGGCCAGGCTGACCAGCCCGGTCCGGTCTGCCAGGCCCTGCAGGGCGGTCGGCAGGTTGGCGCCGGCACGGGCATCGGAGAGGCACTGGCGCAGCTCGGCCGCCAGCTCTCCCTCGGAGAGCCGGCACACCCGCTCGAGCGCCCCGGTGGCTCCCTCGCCGGCCCCGACCGCCAGGGCCAGCAGCTCTGCGACAGTGGGGAACTCGGCAAGCATCTGCTGCTCACGCTTCCTGGCCGACCTTGTGAGCATCTGGTCCCTGGCTACGATGCCCACCCCGACGGCACACAGCACCAGGAGCACCAGGCGAACGACGGACCCGCCATCCCGCAGCCACATCATCGTGGCCAGCACCAGTCCGAGAACACCACCGGCGACCCCCCACACCACCTGCTCGGCGCGGAAGCCCTCGACGTCAGGGCGCAGGCCCGAACGCTCCATCCGGCGGCGCACGGAGGCAGCACCACCCAGCATCCGCTCGACACCGCGGCCGAGGTCCGCGATCACCGGGTGCAGGATGAGCAACCACTCAGGGTTGCCTGTGCCCTGGCGAACGGCAAGAAGCCTGGACGGCCTGGCAGTGTCGCGCAGGTATGGCGCGAGGCGGGCCTCGAGCCCTGGCTGCCGGTTGACCGGAAGGCCCAGGAAGATCAGGAGGCAGCCGAGAACGAGCATCCCCGCCAGCCCCGCGCCGAGCCAGGACCACCCGGCTCCGATCAGCGGGCTGCCGGCGGACACGCTGGTCATCGCAGGACCCGTCCCTCTTCGGGCAGGCGGCCCACCCGCACCATCACGCGGTAGGCGACCAAGGACAGGGCAGCGCCGATGATCAGCACCAGGACACCGGCCGGCTGGCTGTAGGCCTGCAACGAGCCCGGCCGGGTGGACAGCATCGCCAGGACGATCCACGGTGCGGCGACCGCCAGCCTGGCGGCGTTGATCGTCCAGCCCTGCCGGGTCTCCAGCTCAGCACGGGTGCGGGCATCCTCCCGCAGGAACGTAGAGAGCGTGCGCAGCAGCCGGCCGAGGTCGCTGCCGCCGACCTCCCGGGCGATCCGGAGTGACTCGATCAGCCGATCAGCGACCGGATCGCTGAGCCGTTCCTTGAGGCGGTCCAGGCACTCCTGGAATCGGCCCGTGGCCCGGTAGTCCTCGGCGAACGCCGCGAAGGCCGGCCGAAGCTCCTCGGGCCCGCGGATCGTCAGCTGGCTGAGCGCCTCGGGCAGGGCCAGACCCGCCCGGACTGCGGAGCCGATGTTGTCGACGACGTCAGGCCACAGATCGCGCATGACGGCGCGCCTCCTGCGGGCACGCATACGCACCAGCAGTAGGGGAGCGTAACCGGCCATCAACGCAAAACACAGGGCGATCGGGATCACCCGGGTCGTCGCCACACAGACCACCAAGGTCACCGCGAAGGCCATCACGCAGGCCCCCAGGAGACTGCGCGGGGTCACCGCGTCGTAACCCGCCTGGACGAGCTCGTCCGAGAGCCGGCTCACCAGACCAGCCTTGCGCGGCGGGCTAGCGGACTCCGGCCGCGGCCAGAACGACCACCAGATGCAGAACAGTCCGATGCCCAGAACCAGCCCCAGGCCCACACCGATCATCGCTCAGTCCTCCTGGGCCAGGAGGGCCGCGATGTCGAAGCCGGCCCGCTCGAAGCGGTCCACGTGCGGCGGGAACCCGTCTGCCCGCACCAGCTTCCCACCGCGGGAGGTGAAGATATCGGCAATCTCTATGACGTCGCCCTCCACCCGGCCGGGCACGGCCACGATCTCGCGCACCCGGCGTACACCGTCCCTTTCGAGGGCGATCTGGACCACCAGGTCGATGGAACCGGCCACGGTCGGCACCACGAAGCGGCTCCCGACGTTCTCACCGGCCAGAAGCGGCAGCGTGCACATCTTGGTGACAGCCTCACGGGCACTGTTGGCGTGCAGAGTGCACATCCCGGGAAGTCCGCTGTTGAGCGCGATGAGCAGGTCGAGGCTCTCTGCCTGGCGGACCTCGCCGACGATGATGCGGGAGGGGCGCATCCGCAGCGCCTCCTTGACCAGGCGCCGCAGCGGAATCTCACCTCTGCCCTCAAGGCTGGGCTGTCGACACTGCATGGAGGCCACGTCCCGCAGCGGGATCTTCAGCTCGAAGACCTCCTCACAGGTGACCACCCGTTCACGCGAGGGGATTGCCGAGGAGAGGCAGTTGAGCATGGTCGTCTTGCCCGCCTGCGTCCCGCCGGCCACCAAGATGTTCAGGCCGGCGACGACCGAGGCTGACAGGAACCGGGCGGCGCTCCGGGAGAGTGTTCCGAGGCGCACCAGGTCCTCGAGGTGATCCGCCTTCACCACAAACTTACGAATGTTGACGTTCCAGTGCTCGCGGGTGATGTCAGGGATCACGACGTGAAGCCGCGAGCCGTCCGGCAAGGTCGCATCGACGAACGGCGAGGACAGGTCCACCCGCCGTCCCGACGACTTCAGCATGCGCTCGACCAGGTCGCGCACCTCGTCCGCGGACAAGATCGTGCTGGTCAACTCGGCCGTGCCACCGCGTGCGACGAAAACCTTGCTGGGCTCGTTGATCCAGATCTCCTCGATGGTGACGTCATCGAGATACTGCTGCAGCGGTCCGAACCCGGCCACGGCATCGAGGACGCTCTTGGTCGCCTCATCCAGGTCCGACAGTGCCGGGAGCCCGCCGTGCAGCGATCGCTCGTCATAGTCGGCCACCGCGTCGTGCACCAGCTGGCGCATCTGCTGCAGATCACGCGTGGGGTCGAGCTGGGAACGCCGGATGAGCTCGCGCACCTCACCTTCGACGGTGCGTACAGCGTCCATCGTTACACCTCAGCCTTGATCGTCCGGACCGACCGCGACAGCTGCTGGAACCTGCATGGACAAGTCACGTCAGTCGGAGGATCTGCAAGGAGAATACGGCCTTCCCTAGCTACTTCTTGCACTCTGTCCACAGGCCTGTGGACAAGCGCCAGATAAGTGGTATTTGTCCCCCACCCCCCGTCGATGGGCCAGGCCGGATCGAGGTCAGGGCGGTGGCTGCGCCGTGCGCAAGTCCACCCGGAAACGTGGACGGGAAATACCCATGGGCATGCATCTTCGTGACAATCCCTCTCGTCGCAGCATCATTGACAGCCGGCGACCGCGGCCGGGACTTCGACCACGCAGGTCATCATCCTTCAGGAGCCCTGATACCTGCCACCCCTTGACGTATGTGACAGGATCATCAAGATGTACGCCCTAGATCGTCCAAGCCACTTGTCCGGGTATACCGGATCTGTGACACTAAGGTCAGAAAGGTCGTTTGGGTGCAAGGCCATATCCCCCGCTGTTCGCCGCGCGCCCGCGACAGATAGTGAGTACGATTCTCATGCTTATGGACGTCTGCACCCCGCGCCAGCACAGTGACTCGGCCCTGCACGACCCGGTGACACCGACGGGTGGGCTACTGAACTGACTGGCGCGATCCTGATACCGCAATCCACTGATTCAAGGAGTCCGATCTGATGACCTGGCGCAACCGCGCTGCCTGCCTGGACGAGGACCCCGAGCTGTTCTTCCCGATTGGGAACACCGGCCCCGCGCTTCTCCAGATAGAAGAAGCCAAAGCCGTCTGCCGTCGCTGCGAGGTCATCGAGACCTGCCTGAAATGGGCTATCGAGTCCGGTCAGGACGCAGGGGTGTGGGGCGGACTCTCCGAGGACGAACGGCGCGCCCTCAAACGTCGAAATGCCAGGGCCCGACGCGCCGGCTGAGTTACACCCCGTCCTTGACGGACTCGATGGACTTGATCGACCGAAGCCGCGCGACGAACCGCACCATGGTTCCGTGCGGCTTCGCACTGCTCCAGGTGATGACGCCGCGAAGGTCCGAGATCAGAGACGTGACGATCTGGGTGCCAAGGCCGGAGTCGGCCGGATCGAAATCTTCTGGCAGCCCTGACCCGTCATCAGTGACCGTCACGGTCAGCAGCTCGTCATGCTGGTCGTGGCTGCGATCCGCCCGCACTGTGACCACTCCCCCAGAGCTGGCCAGCCCGTGCTTGATCGCGTTGTGCACCAGCTCAGTGACCACCATCGCCAAGGCTGTGGCGTCCTCTGCCCGCAGCCTCCCGAAGGAGCCGCTTCGCTCGGCAGCCACCGGCAGATCGCGGGTGGCGACCTCGACCATGCCGGCAAGCCCCCGACCGATGATGTCGTCAAAGTCAACGGTCTCGTCGAAGCCCTGACTCAGGGTCTCGTGGACCAGCGCGATGGTGCCCACCCGGCGTACCGCCTCATCCAGCGCCGCACGGGCATCGCTGTCAGGGAGCCGGCGTGACTGCATCCTGAGCAGAGCGGCAACCGTCTGCAGGTTGTTCTTGACCCGATGGTGGATCTCGCGGATGGTCGCGTCCCTGGTGAGCAGCTCGCGCTCGCGACGGCGGAGCTCGCTGACATCGCGCAGGAGCAGAATCGCCCCAGTCCGGTGCCCTGCCTCGGTCAGCGGGATCGCCCGCAGGGACACGCTGGCGCCGCGCGACTCGACCTCGGTTCGCCATGGCGCGCGCCCGGTCACGACCAGTGCGAGCCGCTCGTCCACGGGCTCCTCGTCGCGAAGGAGCTCAGAGGCGATCTGGACCAGCGACACGCCGGCCACATCACCCACGTGTCCCAGGCGATGGATCGCCGAGACGGCATTCGGGCTCGCGTAGTTCACCGTCCCGTCGACGTCCAGGCGGATCACGCCGTCACCAACCCTCGGCGCGCCCCTACGCTGGCCGGTGGGGGCGTCCATGGTGGGGAACTCCCCCGCCGAGATCATCCTGGCCAGGGCGTCCGCGCTCGCCAGGTAGGTCAGCTCCAGGCGGCTGGGCGTTCGCAGCGTCGCCAGGTTGGTATGCCGGGTGATCACCGCCAGCGCGCGTCCCTCGCTCACCACGGGGATCGCCTCCTCGCGAATGGGCATGTCGTCACGCCACTCGGGGTCACGACCCCGCACGATGCGCAGCTCGGTGAAAGCCTGGTCCAGCAGCGGGCGGTGCCCCCGGTCCAGTCGCCGGCCCACGACATCGTCGAAGAAGACCATCGGCCCGGTGGTGGGACGGACGTGAGCCGCCGCATACCATCGGCCCTCAGCCGCCGGAACCCACAGGACGAGGTCAGCGAAGGACAGGTCCGACAACAGCTGCCAGTCGCCGAGGAGGAGATGCAGCCACTCCGCATCGGCGGCGTCCAGGTCGGTCTGCTCACGAAGCACGTCGTTCAGGGTTGGCACATCGCCGAGCGTAGTCCGATCTCGCATCCCGCTTCTGTCCACCTGGGTCAGATGGTGGCTGACCCGCTGCGGATGACGCCGCGCAGAATGCGAAGCGCGACCGAGAGTGCGGAGATCCCCGGACGCTCCAGCCGCTGTATTCCGGCGAGCGCGGCATTGGCCCGCGTGAGCGACTCTGCGTTGGCCTCCGACCAGGCGAGGGTGCGCTCCCTGGGAGCCATGCCTGCCTCGCTGCTGTCCAGCACTGACGTCGTGAGGGCCTTCAGCACGGCATACAGGTCGTACCGCAGCGCGCCACGGGCCAGCGAGTCCCAACGGTCGTCGCGGGGCAGCTTGGTCACCCGGGTGAGCATCACATCGATACCGAACTGCTCGGAGGTGGCGAAGTAGACCGGTGCCACCTCGGAGGAGTCACGCTCGGTGTCGACGCTGATCTCGACGATGTCCAGCAGCGAGAACTGATCCAGCAGACCCGCCGCCCGCATGGCCATCTCCGTTGGCGCGCCGAGCCTCTCAAACTCGGCAGCTCGAAGCTTGAGGCGCTTCAGCTCCTCGCCCTGCAGCAGTGTGGACATCCGCGACCCCAGGTCGGCCACCACCGCGCCGAAGCGCTCAACCTCAGAGGCGACGTTGATGGTGGACGGACGGTTCACCAGGAACCAGCGCACCGCCCGGTCCAAGAGCCTGCGGAACTCTAGGTACAGCGCCGTCTGCGTCTCGGTGGACACCACGTTGTCGAGCTCCTCGACACTGGCGACGAAACCGATCAGGCCGAACACCTCGCGGCACACGACGAAAGCACGCGTCACCTGCTCAGCGGTGGCCCCGGTCTCCTCGGAGGCGCGGAAGGCGAACGTCATACCGCCGCGGTTGACCATCGAGTTGACGACTGCGTTGGTGATGATCTCGCGGCGCAGCGGGTGACTGGCCAGCTTGTCCTGGTACCTCTCCCGGATGGGGTTGGGGAAGTACTTGGTCAGCGTCGCCTGGAACCACGGTTCGTCCGGCAGCGCGCTCTTGAGCAGATCCTTCTTGAGCGCGAGCTTGGCGTAGGCCACGAGCACCGAGGACTCCGGGCTGGTCAGGCCCAGACCAGCCTCGTGGCGCCGCTCGATCTCGGCGTCGCTGGGTAGGAACTCCAGGGCGGGATCGAGGTCACCACGCTCCTCCAGCCAGTGGATGAGGCGGCGGTGCACCGGCAGCATCGGGTGCTCCTGGGCGCGGGCGTTGCCGAGCAGGGTGTTCTGCTCGTAGTTGTCACGCAGGACCTGACGAGCGATGTCCTCGGTCATCGAGGCGAGCAGCGCGTTGCGCTGCTTCAGGGTCATGTCACCCTCGCGTGTCATGGCATTCAGCAGGATCTTGATGTTGACCTCGTGGTCGGAGGTGTCCACCCCGGCCGAGTTGTCGATGGCGTCGGTGTTGATGTGCACCCCCGCCATGGAGGCCTCGATCCGCCCGAGCTGGGTGCAGCCAAGGTTGCCGCCCTCGCCGACCACCGTGGCGCGAAGCTCGTTCCCGTCAACGCGAATGGCATCGTTGGCGCGGTCCCCCACCTCTGCGTTCACCTCGAAGGAGGCCTTGACGTAGGTGCCGATGCCGCCGTTCCACAGGAGGTCGACGGGCGCGGCCAAGATGGCCTTCATCAGCTGAGCGGGCGTCATCGCCGTGGTCTCCGGGGGAAGGCCTAGCACCGTGGCGACCTGCCCGCTGATGCGCACCGACTTGGCCGACCGCGCGATGACGGCCCCGCCCTCGCTGATCAGCGAACTGTCGTAGTCAGCCCACGAGGAACGGGGAAGCTCGAACAGCCGTTTGCGCTCCAGGAACGAGACTGCCGAGTCGGGATGAGGATCCAGGAAGATGTGGCGATGGTCGAACGCGGCGACCAGCTGGATGTGCTCGGACAGGAGCATGCCGTTTCCGAACACGTCGCCGGTCATGTCGCCAACACCAACCGTCGTGAAGTCGGTCGTCTGGATGTTCACCCCGGTCTCACGGAAGTGCCTCTTGACCGACTCCCAGGCCCCGCGCGCCGTGATGCCCATGGACTTGTGGTCGTAGCCGGCCGATCCGCCCGAGGCGAAGGCGTCGCCGAGCCAGTACCCGTAGGACTGCGCGACGCCGTTGGCGATGTCCGAGAAGGTCGCGGTGCCCTTGTCCGCGGCCACCACCAGGTAGGAGTCGTCGCCGTCGTGACGCACGACCGAGTCGGGCGCGACCACCTCGGCGCCGATGCGGTTGTCCGTCACGTCCAGCAGCCCGGAGATGAACAGCTTGTAGGAGGCGATCCCCTCTGCCAGCCAGGCATCGCGATCCACGCTGGGGTCGGGCAGCGCCTTGGCGTAGAACCCGCCCTTGGAGCCCGTCGGCACGATGACGGCGTTCTTCACCATCTGCGCCTTGCCCAGGCCGAGGACCTCGGTGCGGAAGTCCTCCCGCCGGTCGCTCCAGCGAAGGCCACCACGGGCCACCTGGCCGAACCGCAGATGCACGCCCTCGACGCGAGGGCTGTAAACCCAGATCTCGAACATCGGCCGTGGCGCCGGCAGGTCCGGCACCTTCTGCGGGTCGAGCTTCAACGAGAGATAGGACTTGTATCCCGCGTCGCCACCAGAGGCGGGCTCCCCCACCTTGGCCACGCGCTGGAAGTAGTTGGTGCGCAGGGTTGCCTGGATGATGCCGAGGAAGGCACGGACGATCCGGTCGTGGTCGAGGCTGGCGACGTTCTCCAGCGCACCGGTGATGT
Organism: Dermatophilaceae bacterium; assembly: GCA_014377705.1. GTDB lineage: Bacteria > Actinomycetota > Actinomycetes > Actinomycetales > Dermatophilaceae > UBA4719. The sequence continues at coordinate 70,311 of JACMPC010000083.1, read as the reverse complement.
CTGCGACGATCTCAGCCTCGGCAGCATGCCGAGCAGGGTCATCCGCGCTGGCAGCCCCTTCGGTGGCAGCAGGGAACGCAGGGTCGAGCCTGGTCTCGAACAGCGAGACCAGCTGTGCCGCGATGGCGACGTTCGCTACCAGGGTGGTCTCGACATACTTCTGGCTGAACGTCGAACCGGTCTGACGCAGGTACTTGGCCACAGCCCGCAGAATCACGACCTGGCGCCAGGTCAGCTCACCGGCCAGAACCAGGGCATTGAAGCCGTCGCTCTCCGCACGGCCCTCCCAGACCGCGGAGAACGCATTCTGGAACAGCTCCCGCAGACCTTCACGGCGAATGCCGACCCATGCCTGCGGGCCCGGGCCCTTGAGGCCGAAGTCGTAGACATGCACCGCGACGCCGTCGGCACGGTCGATCTGGTAGGGATGCTCGTCGATGACCTCGACGCCGAAGTGGGTGAACAGCGGCAGGACCGCCGTCAGTGACAGGCGACCGCGGCGATACAGCTTGAAGCGGCGTTCCGCCGAGGGGCTGCCGGGCTGGTGGTAGAGGTTCAGCCGGGTCGCGTCCGGAGTGTCCAGCAACTCGAACTGCCGGAGGTCGACGGCGCCGACCCGTGGGCTGAAGTCCTCCTTGTAGGCCTCCGGGAACGCCTTCCCGTAGAGGCCGATAAGCCGGGCTCCGGCCTCTTCGCCGTACTCGCTGCGGGCGACCTCGCTCAGGTCCTCGTCCCACGTCCGGGTGGCCTCGATCAGACGCTGCTGCAGGTCTTTCTCGTCAACAACCGGGATGGTCTCCCCGGGGGTGACCCGGACCACGAAGTGCAGGCGCGCGAGCACCGACTCCGAGACCCGCGTCGTGTAGTCCACGCTCGCGCCGTGGAAGGCGCTGCGCAGGATGGCCTCCATCTTCAGACGGACGGCGGTGGTGTAGCGGTCGCGGGGGATATAGATCAGGCAGGACACGAACCTGCCGTACTCGTCCGTCCGAAGGAACAGCTGGCTCTTGCGGCGCTCCTGGAGATGCAGCACCGCGGTCGCGATCTCGTACAGCTCTTCGGCGGAGGTCTGGAACAGCTCGTCGCGCGGATAGGTCTCAAGAATCTCGAGAAGGTCCTTGCCCGAGTGGCTGTCAGCCGTGAAGCCGCTGGTTGCCAGGACCTTGTGCACCTTGGTGTCGATGATCGGAACGCGCAGCACCGACTCGGTGTAGGCGCTTGCGGTGAACAAGCCGAGGAAGCGCTTCTCGCCTACCACCTCTCCGTTGGCGTCGAACACCTTGATGCCCACGTAGTCCAGGTGAGTCGAGCGGTGCACCGTCGCCCGCGCGTTGGCCTTGGTGAGAATCAGCAGGTGCGACTCGCGGGCCTTGACTCGTCCGTTGGGGCTGAGCCGGCCGAAGCTCCCCGAATGGGGCTGGTCATAGCGCAGAAGGCCGAGACCGGTGCCGGGGATCGCGCGGAGCACATCCTCGCCGTCCAGGCACTCGAGGGTGTACTCGCGGTAGCCGAGGAAGGTGAAGTGGTGGTCCGCCAGCCACACCAGGAGTCGTGTGGTCTGCTCCACCTCGTCGGGATCAACGGACTTGGGCGGGTCAGTCTCGAGTTCAGCGGCGATCTGAAGGCAGTCGCGCTGCATCCTGGGCCAGTCCTCGACCGACTCACGCACGTCCGAGAGAACTCGTCGCAGCCCCTGAGCCAGTGCCTCCTGGTCAGCCTCGCCACCCTTTCGATCGACCTCGACATGCATCCAGGACTCGACCCCGGCGCCGAACTCGGCGCCGGCCAGCCCCGCCTGGGCGTGGTTCATCGCGTCGACGTCGAGGATCTCGTGAAGCTCGCCGACGGCATCACGACGAACCACGAGCTGAGGGTGAACGATCAGATGGACTGCCCGGTCCTGACGCGCGAGCTCCGAGATCACCGAGTCCACCAGGAACTGCATGTCGTCAGTGACGATCTCGATGACCGTGTGACCGCAGGACCAGCCTTCCTCCTCCACCGTGGGGGAGAAGACACGGACGTTGGCGGTGCCCACCGGGCGGCTTCTCGCCAGGTCGCGGTGGGACAGGGCCGCGCCGAGGAGGTCCTCGGGGCGCCGTGTCAGGAGGTCCTCGGTGGCCATGTGCCGGTAGTAGAAACCCAGGAAGGGCCCGAGCGACTCACCGCCGACCTTGAGAGCCAGCTCCGCAGCTGAGTGGATGACCTGAGAACGAGACTGTTCAAGCGACGCCGACATGGCTGAGATCCTTACCAAAGGTATGCCGTGATGCACGCCTTTGTGCACCTGTGTGAGCCTATCGCTGTGCCGAAAGCCACGACCGGCGGGATGCCGCTGCTCGGTCGACACCTCGCCCACCCGGGCCGCCTGTGCGTAACTTCGCGGCCCGGGGGCCTGGCGGCCATAGGCTGTCAGCATGCCCGCCGAGCATCACGTAGACCCACAGCTGCTCGATGCCCTTGCCCTGGAGGTCGCCCGCTCGAGCGCGGCTGCCCTTGAGGCCTCCCATGAGCTGCTGGCTCACTACGGTGACACCGGCAGCGCCCCAACTCAGCGAGCTGTGAACACCTTGATCCAGCATGCGGCTGACACGCTCAGGGCGCTCACCGACTCCTTCGACGACATCTCGGCCGAGCTGCAGCGCAGTGGGCAGCGGGGATGACGCCGCACCTCGTCCATGGCGACCACATCTCCTGCTCACGCGTCGGTGGGGCGATGCGCCGCGAGTCCGAACGGCTGCGCCGGCGCGCCCGGTCGCTGGAGGACGCGCTCGATGACCTCATGGCGGCGCAGAGGACGGAAGGCAACGCCGCAATGGGGACCGGTACCGCGACGGGGACCGTCGCCGCGATCAGCACCTCGCTGGGGGCGATGCGGACCACTGCCGACGATCTGGATGAGGCGGGCGCGGCTCTGCAGCGCTATGCCACGGACCTGGCCGAGGGCCACGAGCTCGGCAGGCGCGCGCAGCGAAGAGTGGCCGCGGCCGGGCTGCTACTCGAGGGGACGAGGGTGGTCGAGCCATGGGGCCCGGCCGGCGCCGACGAGGCTGAGCACAGACGCGCCCAGGTGCCGGAGGTCCAGTCCCGCGTCGACCTGGCAACTGCTCAGGTCGGTCGGGCCCGAGGTCGGCTGGAACGAGAGGCCGCCCGGCTGACGGAGGCACTCTCGGCACACTCACGGGACGCACGCTCGGCTCCCCGAGCACCGCGGCCGCTGTGCGGAGGCTCACCCGCCAACTAGGTTGGAGCCATGAAGATCAGCGCCATCATCGACTACACCGCGACTCCCCACGAAGTTTTCGTCATGCTTGCGGACGAGGAGTTCCAGAACCGCAAGTGCAAGGCCACAGGGGCCCTGCAACATACCGTCTCCGTCACCACCAAGGATGAGCGAACCATCCTTGTCAGCACCCGCGACCTGCCGTCAGATCGCTTCCCCCACTTCGTCAAGAGCATGGTCGGCGACACCCTGAAGGTGACCGAGACCCAGGACTGGGGGCCGTCCGGCGCTGACGGGGCCCGCCATGGCACCCTCACCGTCGACATCGCCGGCGCGCCAGTCCATCTGCACGGGACTCTTGCGCTGGTACCTGGCGGCCCGGGCACCGTCGAAACCATCGAGGGTGACCTCAAGGCCAGGATTCCGTTCCTCGGTGGCAAGGTCGAGGAGGCTGCGGCACCAGCAGTCCAGTCGGCGATCAGGGTAGAAGGCGAGATCGGACAGACTTGGCTGGCCGCAAGGAAGTGAGAATCGAGCGCAGCGAGGATCGGAGCGCCCGCGCAGCCGGCCAGGAATTGCCGCTGGCCGCAAGGAAGTGAGAACCGCCCTTGCTCAGTTCAGGCAGGTTTCCAGCCCCGGAGTCGAGTTCCGGAACGGCCTGAACCGAGCAAGGCGGCCTCCCGCGGCGGGATCAGCCCATGTGCGGGTACTCGTGCGACCTTGCCGCCACGAACGTCTCCTTGATGGAGCGCGCGCTGGTCCATCGCATCAGGTTGAGCATTGAACCGGCCTTGTCGTTGGTGCCCGATGCGCGGCCACCACCGAACGGCTGCTGGCCGACGACGGCACCGGTGGGCTTGTCATTGATGTAGAAGTTGCCGGCCGCGAACCGCAGCCGCTCCTGCGCCTCGGCGATGACGGCGCGGTCCTGGGCCATGATCGACCCAGTCAGCGCGAAGGACGCCACCGACTCCATCTGGTCGAGCACCTTGTCGTACTTGCCGTCGGCGTAGACGTGAACGGCCAGAATCGGACCGAAGTACTCGGTGCTGAACGCCTCGTCGGACGGGTCGTCGATCTCCAGGATGGTCGGACGGACAAAGTAGCCGACCGAGTCGTCATACGTGCCACCGGCAACGACCTTGACCCCCTTGTCCGCGTGCGCCCTGTCGATCACGGAGCGGTGCTTGGCGAAGGCACGCTCGTCGATGACCGCGCCCATGAAGTTGGAGAAATCAGTGACATCGCCCTGACCGAGGGCGTTGGTGGTCTCGACGAGGTCGGCCTTGATGACCTTCCACAGACTCTTCGGAACATAGGCGCGCGAAGCTGCGGAGCACTTCTGGCCCTGGTACTCGAACGCACCGCGAATCATGGCCGTTCGCAACACCTCCGGGTCGGCGGACGGGTGGGCCATGATGAAGTCCTTGCCACCGGTCTCGCCGACCAGCCGCGGGTAGGTCCTGTACTTCTTCAGGTTCGCGCCGACCTGCTGCCAGAGCGACTGGAAGAGCGGGGTCGAGCCGGTGAAGTGGATGCCTGCCAGGTCGGGCGAGCCCAGTGTCACCGGGGAGACGTTGGTCCCGTGGCCGGTCACCATGTTGATGACCCCGGGTGGCATTCCGGCTTCTTCGAGCAGTTCCATGGTGAGCGTGGCCGCGAGCTGCTGGCTCGACGACGGCTTCCAGACCACGGTGTTACCCATGAGAGCCGGGGCGGTCGGCAGGTTGCCGGCGATCGCGGTGAAGTTGAACGGGGTGATCGCGTAGACGAAACCCTCGAGCGGGCGGTAGTCGACGCGGTTCCAGATGCCCTTGGAGTTCGCCACAGGCTGGTCGGCCATGATCTGCCGGGCGAAGTGAACGTTGAAGCGCCAGAAGTCGATCAGCTCACAGGCGGCGTCGATCTCGGCCTGGTAGCAGGTCTTGGACTGGCCCAGCATGGTGGCGGCGACGATCCGAGCCCGCCAGGGACCGGCGAGCAGGTCTGCCGCCTTGAGCAGGACGGCCGCTCGGTCGTCGAAGGACAGCGCTCGCCAGGCGGGAGCCGCGGCGGTGGCCGCGGCAACGGCGGCCTCGGCCTCGGCCTTGGTGGCCTCGTGCATCGTTGCGAGCACCTGCTTGTGTGCGTGCGGCTGGCGTACATCGATCTTCGTACCGGTGCCGGTGATCCGCTGTCCGCCGATGATGTGCGGCAGATCCATCCGGCTGCTGCCCAGGTCGGCCAGAGCCACCTCCAGCTCAGCGCGTTCAGCGCTGCCCGGTGCATAGTCCAGAACCGGCTCGTTGATCGGGGTGGGAACCTGCGTCACAGCATCCATTGGGGTGAACATCTCCTAGAAGTCTCAGGCGTTGAGGACGCCACCCATCGTGTCACGCGTCACAGCAGGGCGAGTACGACGGGCAGCTCCGTGACGTCGTACCACAGCAGGTCATCGTCGTCCGGGCCGTCTCCGTCCACCTGGAAGGAGGCAATCCGTTTGAGCGCAACGGGTTCCGAGATCAAAACCGCTGACTCCACACCGGCGTCAGCCGCCGCGGCCGGCCGCACCGTGTCCGACGACACGTCGGCCGCAGCCACGATACGACGACTCTCCCCGGTGGTGAGCAGCGCTGCCGAGGTCTGCGCCGCGTCATTGAGCGCGGTGTACTCCCAGTCATCCTGAACCGCGCTGGGAGCGGAGGCCTGCACGGCGCTGGTCGCGGCGTGCGCGGTGAATGGCGCTCCCCGGACCTCATCGCGGGAGCTGAGCTCGCGCAGCCCGGAAGCGTTCAGGGGTATGTAGATCCGGGTCATGATCGGCCTGCTTCTCTCTTTGACGTCGCGGCGGGCAGGAAGCGATGCGGGGTCACGCAGGGCGACCACCGAGGTGCGCAGGGAGGTCTCGATCACCGAGGGCCGGCGCGAGAGGTCCATGAGGTTGCCGCCCATGGCCTCGAGGTCTTCCCGCCCCGGGCCAAGGATGGTCACCTCCGTGCCGAGGCGATGGACAGTGGTCAACTCGCGAAGGACTCTCTGGGTCACCCGGCTGCGCCACTGTCGTTCGAGAAGGGTCGACCACTGGTTGGGTGCGTCGACGTCGAAGCTGACCTGGGGGGCGAGAACGAACACCTCGTCAAGACCCTCACCAGCCAGCAGGTCGAGGTTGGTGGAGGACCAGGCGCCGCCGTCGATGAACCGGTGATCGCCGATCATCACAGGTTGGTACCACCCGGGAATCGCGCACGAGGCCATCACCGCCTCGGACAGCGAAGCCGACCGGACCCCGGGCCTGCCGAAGGGCACCCGCTCTCCGGTGTCGTAGTCGAGGGCCACGACGGTCACGCCGTCGCGGGCGACCCAGCCCCGCGGAACCACGTGCGAGACCAGGGCTCCGACCGCGTGGAGGTTGCCCCGGCCCTCGGGCAGGAAAGCCGACAGAACCGCCGTGGGCGGCAGCTGATGGAGCTGGCGAGCGTTGCGGATCAGGAGCTCTCGCGAGCCGAGTCCCGGACGCGCCCGCGCCGGCCGGTCACCCCCGGTGGCCTCCTCGTAGTCGAAGTGGAAACCGGCAAGGCGACCCGACTCGAGGTCGTCCCCGCGCTGATGGTTGACCAGGTCCACGACGCTCACCCCGGCGCCCAGCAGTGCCGCCAGGACCGACCCCGCGGACGTGCCCACGAACGCGTCAAAGCTGCGCACGTCTACGCCGATCTCGTCCTGCAGCGCCTGGAGGGCACCTACCATCCACGCCGCGCCAAGGACGCCGCCACCACCCAGCACCAGCCCCCGCCGGGTGGGCCGACTCATCCGCGGGCGTCCCTGATCTCGACCAGGTCAGCCAGCGAGTCGACCAGGCACTGCCCCAGGAGGTCCAGGTCGGGCATGGCGTCCCGGTCACCGTTCAGCCCGAAGTAGACCCCGCCGTCATAGGAGGTCAGGCCGATCGAAACCGCCTGGCCCCGGGCCAGCGGCACCACGGGGTAGGTGGAGAGCATGCGTGCGCTGCCGAGATACAGGGGTTGCTGCGGGCCCGGAACGTTGGTGATGATCAGGTTGAAGAGCCGCCGGGACATCGCGCTGCCGAGTCGTGCTCCCATGGAGTGCAGCGTCGGTGAGGTGAATCCGGCCAGGCCCGCGAGGGACTCGGCACCCACGGCATGGCCACCCTCGATCTGCTGTCGCATCGCGTAGGCAATCTGGTGCAGCCGCATGGATGCGCCAGGCTCGCCGACGGGCAGGTCCACGAAGCAGGCGGTGACTCTGTCGCCGACCCGGCCGGTGTCGTCGGTGCCGTAGACGCTGACCGGGACCATTGCCCGGACCGTCGTCGCGTTGTGGACCGCCTCACCGCGAGTCAGCAGCCAGGACCGGAGGGCTCCCGAGATCGTGGCGAGGACCACGTCGTTGATCGTGACCTCGTCCGCGTAGTGGCCCAGTGCCAGCCGGCTGCGCACCGTGCGGTAGTCCGCCAGGTCCGTGCCGACGATGACGTAGCGTCGCGCCTCACCGATCTCGGCGTTCAGCGGGCTGGCCGGGGCCGGCCGGACGGCGGTTCTGGCGACCGTCGACAGGACGGCGCCGAGCGCGGAGAACACCGGCCCGCCGACTGCCTTGACGTCGGTCATGACACCACGCATCGTGTCCGCGACCTGGCTGGGCCGGCGAACGGCATCCACGAAGGCCGAGGCGACGAGCTCCACGTCACTGGGCTCGCGAGCCGGACGCCAGGTCTCGGCGACCGGGTCGTCCCGCACCGTGGTGCCGTCGACGATGACGTTGGCGATGTCCAGGGCGTGGATGCCGTCGACCAGGGCCTGGTGAGACTTGGTCACGATCGCGAAACGGCCCTTGGCCAGGCCCTCGATCAGATAGACCTCCCACAGCGGTCGGCCGCGGTCGAGCCGGCGGGACTGGATGCGCGCGACGAATTCCTGAAGCTGGTCGTCACTGCCCGGCCGTGGCAGCGCTGAACGGCGAACGTGATAGGTCACGTCGAAGTCCTCGTCATCCACCCATATGGGGTTGGCGAGCCGGCCGGGGATCTCGCGTACACACTGCCGGTAGCGGGGCACGAGCGAGATCCTGTTCGAGATCAGCGCGACGAGGCCGTCGTAGTCGAACCCCCCGTCGCGTGGCTGGAAGACCAAGACGGAGCCGACATGCATGGGTGTGGTCAGTCCCTCCATATAGAGGAAGGACGCATCAAGGGAAGTCAATCGGTCTGACACGCCCTCATCGTGTCAGACCGCCGACCGATCCTGGTCAGTGCCGCCGCTGATGTATCCAGGTCGCGCCCGGGAAGTAAGGCTCGAGCTCGCGCGCGGTCTGGTCGAATGTCAGGTGAACGATGCCGGCCAGACCCGCCTGCTGCGCCGCGGTGATGTTGTGCGCCATGTCATCGACAAAGACGCACTCGGCCGCCGGCAGGCCGATGCGGTCAAGAGCCAGCTCGAAGATCTCGGGCTCCGGCTTGCGCATGCCCACCTCGCCGGAGATGACGACGGCGTCGAACATCTCGTGCCAGTCGCTCCGGTCGTAGTCGTTGCCCCACGAGTTCGACAACAGCCCGGTGCGGATCCCGGCCGCGTGTGCCCGGGTCACCAGCGAGGTCATCGAGTCCTCGTAGATGGCCAGGTCGGCGAACATCGTTGCGACCAGTCCCTCTGCGTCGACCACGGAGCCCTCGCGCGCCAGTGCTGCGGACAGGAGGTGCTCGAACTCCTCGACCGCGAGCTCTCCACGCTCCAGCCGGTGGACCGGGGAGCTGTCTGGCGGCAAAGGTGTGACCCAGGCCCGGACGACCGAGCCGTAGTGGGACTGGTCGACGCCGGTCGCCTTGAGCCAATTCCCTATCGCGAGGTGGATGGGCATGGTGAGGACTCCGCCCCAGTCCACGATCAGGCCGCGCATCAGGCGCTCTTCTGACGGGAGCCGTTTCGACGACGTCCTACAAGGGGCGCAGCAACGCCGCAGAGCTCGCTGGCCAGCGCAAGCAGGCATTGGCGCACCGCGGAGTCGGGCGCCGCCTCGGCCAGCGATCGTCCGGTCAGCAACGCCCGGTCCAGGGTGGCGGGGTCGTCAGGGATGAATGTCAGCTCTTCGAGACCAGCGAAGCGCACGAGCGCCTCGCGAATACGCCGCTCCGGCCGCGAGCCCACAGCCGATGCCCGCACCCTGTTGATCACCACAACAGGCGAGGGGCTGGCGACGGTGCCCAGCTCCTGCAGGCCACGGACAAGTCGCTGCAGCCCGATCGGGTCACCTGCACCGACGGCCAGGACCCGGTCAGCAACCGCCAGCGAGGTGAGGGTCGCGGCGTTTCGTCGCGGGGCCAGCGTGTCGTAGCTCAGCTCCTCGTCATCCTCGAGACTGAACCCGCAGTCGATGACGGTGAACCGGCCAAGCCTGCGGGTGAGGGTGAGCACGTGCTCGAGGGCTGCAGCGCGAAGCTCGGGCCAACGCTCGGCCTTGGGAATGCCGGTGAGCACCCGCAACCCGGGGCAGACCTCGGGCGCCAGCCGGGCCAGCACGGAGAGGTCGAGGCTGCCCTGGTCCGCGGACCTGGTCGCCGCAGCCAGACCCGGTGCCTCGTCCAGCAGGGAGAGCGACTGGGCGATGCACCCGCCATACGTGTCGGCGTCGACCAGCACCGTGGGCTGGCCCAGGCCAGCAAGCTCGCTGGCGAGGTTGAGCGCGATGGTGGTTCGCCCCGGGGCACCGGCCGGGCCCCACACCGCGATGATGACCCCCGGGCTGTCCAGGTCGCCGGCGCCCGTCCCGGCTGGTGCGACGGCTCGTGCGGCGCGATCCCGGGGGGACTCCGTCAGGTCGTCCGGTCCGCCGGGCCCGGCCGACCCCGACCCGTCCAGGCCACGGACGTCGTTCGGCCTCTGCCCTCTCTCCCCCTGCATGGCATCGAGTACTTCCTGAATGACCTGACCACTGGCGTCGGCGGGTAGGACCGTGGAGATTCCCAGCTGACGCAGGTGGAGCTCCGCCGTCTCGTCGCCGGGAGGGTAGACCCCCACGACCAGGACCGCGCACTCCCGAAGATGATCCAGCGCCGTGCGATCCAGCGACCGCAGGTCTGCCGAGACCATCGCCACCTCGGCAAGACCTGATCCGGCCACAGCCAGAAGATCCGCAAGGTCAGGGCAGCGGCGGGCGACCCTGACGTCTGTTTCTCGTTCCAGGGTGGTGACCAGGGCGCCCTCCCAGCGATCACTGACCGCCGTGACGACAGACCGGCTCACGCGCCGGACCTGGTCGGCGACCCGGGCACCGGAACCAGGGTGATCTTGGCACCCTGGTCGATGGCCGCGATCAGGTCCTGGACCCCTGCCTCCGGAACCATGACCTGCACAGCGGTCTGCCCGGAGGCCGCGCCCAGCCCGCCCGCAGTGGTCTCGGGGGTACGAGCCACCGTGGCCGCCTCGAGGGTCTTGTCCGGCTTGCCGTACTTCTCCGCGGACGAGGACGGGTCCTTGGCGTTGACCCAGACATCGACGATCGAGCCGGCGGCCAGCTGGGCGGCGGCACCGGCATCAACCAGGACGGACACTGGCTTGAGGTCGTTCGCGGACCGGGTGCCCAGGGCGGACTGCGGCAACAGCTCACCCGGGCGGACATCTCGCAGGGCGAACGTGTCGGGCGCGATGTCGTGGTCGGCGGCCACGTACCAGTGCCGGTCGACGCCGAGCTGCACGTCCACTCGTCTCACGTCACGCTGGGTCACCGGCTGGCCCGGCACGAGGCTGGCGGCCGCGGCATACATCGGCACCGTGTCATCGGCCGCGGCGAACGCCTTGGCCCCCACCGTCACGGACAGCAGCACCAGCACCACGCCGACGACCAGCCGGGTGTCCCGCCATGACGGTTTGTGCAGACGTCCCGCGGTCGGCCTGGGCAACTCAGCCATGTCCAAAAACCCATCTGTAGGCAAGCTCGGCGTGCGGTATAAAGAGCGGCGCAGGCGACCCGCCCCCCCTGGCGTGAGCACCCAAATCCCGGTCGACGAAACCTCTCGGGAGCAAGCATGACGCATGGTGGTCACCAAGGCCGCATCTTGTCCACAACACCTAGCAAACGCAAGCTCCTGAGGGCAAGCGGTCTCATCATGACGCGGCGAGGAACATTCGCACGAGATGTCCCGTTATGGTAGATACTGAGCTAAGAACGTCGTCGAGCCCAAGGACAGCCCACATGGCACAGCGCTTCATCCAACTGTCGGACGTCTCCGAGATACTCGATATCTCATCGACCCAGGCCTATGCGCTGGTGCGCTCCGGGGAGCTCGCCGCGATCAAGGTGGGCGGCCGTGGCCAGTGGCGGGTCGAGGCAACCGAGCTGGAGAACTACATCCAGCGGATGTACTCCGAGACCAAGACGTTCGTTGCCGCGCACCCGTTTGGAGCACCCGTCGAAGGTCCGGAGACCACGCCCTAGGCGATCTGGCGATCCGGGCGCCCCCTGGGAGGGGAAGCGCTGCTCACCCGTGACGGACCACGACGATGGCCGCGAACGGGATCACCCTCCTGGCCACGATGTTCTCCTCACGCCGGGCCATGCCGGCCGGATGCTCACTCAGATCGAGGGCATCGGCGCCCACCGCGTCAATGGTCCCGGTGGTCACCGAACCGCCAACATCGACGAGTGACACCGACGACCGGTTGCGGCTGAGCCCGCGCAGCGCATAGCCCAGCCCGAATCTCTTCGCGGTCTCCACGCCCTGGCCGGCGGCCGCACGCACTCCCAGCCCCTTGATGGCCACGATCGCCCTGAACGGAACCAGACTCCCCCGCCCGCCATGGTCCTGAACCAGCAGCCAGTCCAGGCCGGCGTCCACCACGGTGCCCGAGACCTGGTGCCCGGCTTCCAGCCGCACCTCGACGCCGAGGCCCCGATGGGCGATGAGGCGTTCGTGCAGTCCCACCCCGGCGCGCTCACGGCGGGTGCGATCAGAAACCTCCAGATCGCGCTCACGCTGCCCCTCGGCGTCCAACTGTGCCTGCAGGTCGTCGAACAAGCGGTCCCAGCGCATGGCCGCCCCCTCGTCGTGGCCGGTGCCGATCACACCCTGCCGGGTCATCTCGTGTCATTACCTTCGCACACGCCTCCAATCGCTGATTGGTAAACATAAGCAAACTACACTAAACTGCATCGAACATCACGAATCATGGACGTCGTCATCATTCAGCACCACATCGAACACCACCACCATCGAAGCATCGGACCATGAACAAGGAGCAGCTATGCCGGCTCGTCTCAGCACGAGAGGGCCGCGTCGCGTCGCCGCCGTGGCACTGGCCAGCTCCAGCATGGTGGCCGCCGCCGCATCGGGATCCATCTTCCTGAGCACCGCCCGCCACGCCTGGAGGGCCATCGCCGCCGCGGGCCCGGCCGGCCCCGCGGACGGCATACTCCTGCTGGCTGGTCTGGGTGGCGCGCTGTTGTCGCTCTGGCTCGGGCTGGGCATGATGCTGTCCGCGCTGTCGGCACTCCCGGGCGCGCTGGGGCACCTCTGCCGCCGGCTGGCCGCCCGGATCGCCCCGGTGGCCGTGCGCAAGGTCGTTGCGTTCGTTCTCGGAACCACCCTCACCGCTGCGTTGATCCCCGGAACGGCAGTGGCAGACAGCAGCCACGCGAGCGGCCGTTCCGCCGTGGTCGCAGCATCCTCCTACAATGTCGGAGCCTTCGGAGCCATCGAAGCTGGCAATGGCGCCTTCCAAGACGTCGCCGTTACCGCGCCGGACGCCTCCTTCCGCTTCGTCAGCGATCCCCCACACGTGATGAAGGCCATGGATGCGGCGCCGCCTCCCGAGTGGTCGATGGACAGGCGCGAGAGCCCTCAGGAGGGGGTCGTCGTTCTTCGCGGCGACACCCTGTGGGCCATCGCGGCGCGCCATATCGGCCCCGGGGCCACGGCGGCAGCGATCACGGTGGAGTGGCACAGATGGCTGACCATCAACCGGGACGTGATCGGAGCCGACCCCAGCCTTATTCTCCCCGGCCAGGTGCTCCTGCCTCCTGTTTCACCGGGAGCGGGATCGTGACCGTCGAGCTGAGTGACGCGGTGAGGTTCCCTGACATCCCGGACACCCCGGACGCCCCGGACACCCCGGACACTCCAGACACCTCAGCCGCCCTTCGACTGGCCGGTCCGGCAGCCGCGAGGCCGGCAGCTATCCGGGCTCGCACCCTCCCCGACATCTCGCCGCCGACCATCGACTCGCGCTCGGCCGTGCCATGGGACCTGAGCCCCTTCATTCAGGGGACTCTCGCGATCAGCTTCAGCGGTGCCTTCAACCTTGCGCGGGGCTCGAGAATCCCCGAGGATCCAGAGCTCTGCGGCCACCGGGCCACCTTTGCGAGCGATCTTCCGGAGCCGGAAGCCTGGGTGAGGCACATGGCCCAGGCCCTGATCGAGGTCATGTCAGGAGCCCGCCCGGCCCCACAGGTGATCCGCTGGACCACCCCCGAGGTCTATTCGGCCGTGGCACAGCGCAACGCAGCCGCCGGACGGCGCAGCATTGCCGGCCGGAGCAGCATTGCCGCCCGCCGGGCACTCGTGCGCCAGGTCATGATCTGCGAACCGGCTGCCGGGGTGATCGAGGCGTGCGCCGTGGTCGTCGACAACGGCCGGGTGCGGGCGCTGGCGATGCGCCTCCGCGACATCGACCGCCGCTGGGTGGTCTGCGAGCTGCAGGTCGGCTGACCACCACAGGTCAGCGCCGCTTGTTCCTGGTCTTGCTCTTCTTGCTTCCACCACGAGGGTCCGAGGCCTTCCGCGACGCCCGGGTCTCGGCATTGACCTGATCGCGTTCCTGCACCGAGCCGTCGTCGCTGGGCGCTGAGTAGTGCAGCCGGGCCGGAACGGCCGGAGTCTCCAGGCCCTTGGCCCGGATCGCCTTGGCCGCCTCGAACCCGTCCACCGGCGCAGCCCCGACGACGTCCTGAACACCGCCGCCCTGAACACCGCCGTCCAGAACGCCACCGTCCTGCACATCCTGCGGAGCGACCTCGATCTCGACGTTGAACAGGTAACCGATGGACTCTTCCTTGATCGCCTCGTTCATCGCCTCGAAGAGGGTGAATCCCTCGCGCTGGTACTCCACGAGCGGGTCGCGCTGGGCCATCGCCCGCAGACCGATGCCCTCCTGCAGGTAGTCCATCTCGTACAGGTGCTCGCGCCACTTACGGTCCAGCACGGACAGCACGACGCGCCGCTCCACCTCGCGGGCCACTTCCTCACCCAGCGCGAGCTCCCGTGCGTCATAGGCGTGGTGAACGTCAGAGGAGAGCTCGAGGCGCAACATCTCGGCGTTGATGTTGCCGTGGCCACCGGCCGCCTCCTCGACCTCCTCGATGCTGATCGAGACCGGATAGAGGGTTCTCAGCGCCGTCCAGAGCTTCTCGAGGTCCCAGTCGTCGACGAATCCCTCGGCGGTGGCCGAGTCGACGTAGCCGGTCACGACGTCGTTCATGAAGTGCCGGATCTGCTCGTGCAGGTCCTCGCCCTCGAGCACCCGCAGGCGCTCGGCGTAGATGACCTCACGCTGGCGGTTGAGCACGTCGTCGTACTTCAGCACGTTCTTGCGGATCTCGGCGTTGCGCGCCTCGACCTGGGTCTGGGCACTCTGGATGGAACGAGAGACCATCTTGGACTCGATGGGGGTGTCGTCTTCCATCTTGGCCGTGGTCATGAACCGGTCGACCATCGCGGCGTTGAACAGCCGCATCAGGTCGTCCTGCAGCGAGAGGTAAAAACGGCTCTCGCCCGGGTCGCCCTGACGTCCGGACCGCCCCCGCAGCTGGTTGTCGATCCGTCGCGACTCGTGACGTTCGGTGCCCAGGACGTACAGCCCTCCGAGCGCGGTGACCTCTTCATGCTCCGCGGCAACCGCGTTCTCGGCGGACGCGAGGGCGGCCGCCCAGGCCGCCTCGTACTCTTCGGGCGTCTCGACCGGGTCCAGGCCCTGCGCCTTGAGGGTGGCCACAGCACTGAACTCGGGGTTGCCACCGAGCATGATGTCCGTACCACGCCCGGCCATGTTGGTCGCCACGGTCACCGCGGACTTGCGACCAGCCTCGGCAATGATCGAGGCCTCGCGCTCGTGCTGCTTGGCATTCAGAACCTCGTGCGGGACACCTCTGCGCCGCAAGAGCTCGGCCAGGTGCTCGCTCTTCTCGACACTGACGGTGCCGACCAGGACGGGCTGGCCGCGCTTGTGGCGGTCGAAGAGATCCTCAACAACGGAGTCGAACTTGGCCTCCTCGGTGCGATAGACGAGGTCGGCCTGGTCCACCCGGATCATCGGCTGGTTCGTCTCGATCTGCACCACGCCCAGCTTGTAGGTGCTCTGCAGCTCGGCGGCCTCGGTCTGGGCCGTGCCCGTCATACCGGAGAGCTTGTCGTAGAGGCGGAAGTAGTTCTGCAGGGTGATCGTGGCCAGCGTCTGGTTCTCGTTCTGGATGTCGACGCCCTCCTTGGCCTCGATCGCCTGGTGCATGCCCTCGTTGTACCGGCGCCCGGCCAGCATCCGGCCCGTGTGCTCGTCGACGATGAGGATCTCGCCGTTGAGGTTGACGTAGTCCTTGTCCCGCTTGAACAGCTCCTTGGCCTTGATGGCGTTGTTGAGGTAGCCGATCAGCGGGGTGTTCACGGACTCGTAGAGGTTCTCGATGCCCAGGTAGTCCTCGACCTTGGCGATCCCTTCCTCCAGGACGCCGACGGTGCGCTTCTTCTCGTCGACCTCGTAGTCCCCCTCGCCGTCCTCGCCACGATTCAGGCGCTTCACCAGCGTGGCGAACTGGACATACCACTTGGTCGCCTGGTCGGCCGGGCCGCTGATGATCAGCGGCGTGCGGGCCTCGTCGATGAGGATGGAGTCGACCTCGTCAACGATGCAGAAGCTGTGACCGCGCTGGACCAGCTCGTCACGCGACCACGCCATGTTGTCGCGCAGGTAGTCGAAGCCGAACTCGTTGTTGGTGCCGTAGGTGATGTCCTTGGCGTACTCGAGGCGACGGGCGGCCGGCTCCATCTGGGACAGGATGCAACCGGTCTCGACCCCGAGGGCCCGGTGCACCCGGCCCATCAGCTCGGACTGGTAGGAGGCCAGGTAGTCGTTCACGGTGATGACGTGAACGCCCTTGCCCTCCAGGGCGTTGAGGTATGACGCCAGGGTCGCGACAAGCGTCTTGCCCTCGCCGGTCTTCATCTCGGCGACGTTGCCCAGGTGCAGTGCCGCCCCGCCCATGATCTGTACGTCGAAGTGACGCTTGCCGATGGTCCGCTTGCTCGCCTCACGCACGGCTGCGAAGGCCTCAGGCAGGAGGTCGTCGAGGCTCTCGCCGTCGGCCAGACGCTTGCGGAAGATCTCGGTCTCACCGCGCAGCTCGGCATCGGTGAGCTTCTCGAAGTCCTCCTCGATGGCGTTGACCTGCTTGGCGATGACCGCCAGCTTCTTGAGGATGCGGCCTTCGCCGACGCGCAGCAGTCGGTCAATGATCGGAATCGGCACGAGACACTCCTGATGAAATCAACCATGATGTGGACCATTACTCAATGGAACCTAGGCTAGTCGGTGATGACCAACCCTCCCGCTTCGTCCCCGGAAAACGCCGTGTCTGAGGGAGACGCGGTGCCGCCAGAAACCGCCATACCTCCAGAACCAGCCGTGGCTGCGGAAAGCATCGCCTCTCCCGAAAACGCCGCTACTCCCGCAAACGTGCTGCCGAGCGCGCCTTCTCACCAGCCCACCCGGCACCCTCAGGTGCTTGAGACAGCCCGGCTGCGCCTGCGCCCATGGCGAGACACGGACACCCCCGGCGCCGGTCAGGGGCCGGATGGCGACAGCCTGCGATTCATGCCCGCGGGCGCCCAGCCCGGACCAGGTGACTTCCCGGCCTGGCTGGCACGACGACGCCGGGAGATGGGCACCGGGCAGGACCTGCACTGGTGCATCGCCGACGCGGCATCCGACGTCATGCTCGGCAACGTCCAGATCTTCCGGATGGGACCTACGGAGGGTCGTTTCCAAGGCGAGCTCGGCTACTGGCTGAGGCCTGGCGCCAGAGGACGTGGCGCCCTCGGCGAGGCGCTCGGGCCGGTCATCGCGCACGCGTTCGCGCCGGTCGAAAGCGGCGGGCTCGGGCTCATCCGGCTGCACGCGGGCACCAACAGCGACAACTTCGCGTCGCAGTCGATCCTGCGAGCTGCCGGGTTCACCCAGTGGGGCGCCGACCACCGGGCCTGGCGTCGCAGCGATGGGTCGCTGTCCGACGGCGCATACTTCGAGCTGCTGGCCAACACCGACCGCGCTGCCGTCGACGCAGGGGGCAGGGCGCGGGGCCTCCAGCCAGTGACGCTGGAGGGCCACGGAGTCCGGCTCCGCAGGTGGCGTCATACGGACGCCGACAGGATCGTCCAGGCCTGCAGCGACCCGCGAACCCGGCACTGGCTGGGCAGCCTGCCCTCGCCGTACACCCACGATGACGCGCACGGCTACATCGTGGCGCGACGTGCGGATGCCAGCGAGGGGAAGGGCGTGTACTGGTGCGTGGCCGACCCCGACGGAGACCTGTGTCTCGGCTCGGTCGCGGTGATGGATCTGCACGACGGGCTGGGAACGGTGGGGGAGGTCGGCTACTGGGCCCACCCGGACGCCAGGGGTCGGGGCGTGATGTCCGAGGCGGTGCGGCTGGCTGTGCGACACGCGTTCGTCCCGCGCGAGGACGGCGGGCTGGGACGGCAGCGGCTGCGGCTCAACGCCGCCCACGGGAACTCCGCCTCTGTTCGCATCGCCCTGGCCAACGGCTTCAGCCAGGTCGGTCGGGACCGGCGGGCCGAGCCGCTGGGCGACGGGACGTTCGCCGACCTGGTGCGTTTCGACCTGCTGGTCGACGAGTGGAACGCCGCCGGCTAGGTCCGCCGGCCAGGTCCGCCGGCCAGGTGCGCCGGCCAGGTGCGCCGGCCAGGTGCGCCGGCCAGCCCACCGAGCCGAGCCCCAGCCACGAGGCCATCGCGCTCAGGTGCCGGTCGAGGGAGGGCCTGGCTTCGGGTGGGGCGCCCGGCTCCCAGTGGAACGCGTGGGCCCGCAGGACGTTCGCGGCGCGGTCGGCCTTGAGGTCGACCCGGGCGACCAGGGTGTCGCCATACAGGAATGGCAGCACGTGGTAGCCGTGGATCTGCAGGTGGGCCGGGACGTAGATCTCCAGCCGGTAGTGGAAGCCGAACAACGCCAGGGTCCGATCCCGTTGCCAGATAGGGGAGTCGAACGGGCTCAGCAGAGCCTCGGCGTGCACCGACCGCGGGATGCGGACGTACTGGTGCAGGTATGCCGGCCGCCTCCATCCGTCGACGCTGACCCTGGCGAGGTCACCGGAGGCGATGAGGACTCCAGGGCCGGGCGGGCCTGCTCGGGCCTGAGCCGGAAGTAGTCCCGCAGATCCTGCTCGGTGCCGACCCCGTGGGCCCTGGCCGCGATCAGCATCAGCCGGCGGAACGCGTCGTCGTCCCGCGGGCGCAGTCCGGGCGGGATCGACTGGACCGCAACGTCTTTGGGCAGGACGCGTTCGAGTGCCGCGTACCGTCGCTCGAACTGCGAGGTGCGCCCGGCGCTGCTGATCTGCCCCGACCAGAACAGGTGCTCCAGGGCAGACTTGACCAGGCTCCAGCTCCATCCCCAGTCGCTGCGGTCCCGTGGCAGGTCGTGCTCCAGGGCCTTCTCGAGCCGGCGCGAGGTGAGCGGGCCGCGGGCGACGACCTCCGCGAGGACAACGGCGACGAGATCGGGATTCTCGCGGGCGACCCGCTGCAGCCGCCCCACGACTCCGAGAGCGCGCGCTTCATCCGGAAGTTGAGCAGGGCCACGTCTCGGGCGGGATCAAGCTCGCCTCGTGCGCCCAGTACTCGACGAGTCGTCGCGGGGAGACGTCGCGGGCGCGGTCGACCAGCGCCGTGTCATAGGGACCGAGGCGCGAGAAGAACGGGAGGTACTGGCTGCGGGTCAGCACGTTGACGCTGTCGATCTGGACGATCCCCACCCGGTCGATGACCCGCTGGACCTGGCGCATGGTGACCTGGCCCGGCGCCGGCGCCGAATCGGTGAAGCCCTGGGCAACGAGACCCGACAGGACGGAGCAAGGACCGGCATTCGCAGCGGCAGCCCATCGACGAGCGCCAATGGGCAGTGGCCCGGTGAAGGTGACCACGATCTGCGGCCCCACATCTTGCCAACGGGACGCCGCAACCTGGCGGCGCACGACCCTGTCGTCAATGCCGTGCAGCCTCAGAACCGTCCGAGTCACGGTTCCGGGCTGGTCGGCGACCATCGATGCCAGCTCAGGCAGCTGGTCGAGCGGGTCAGACATCTTCACCATCGGCCCAGACCATCAGAGCGGGGACCGGTCTTCACGAACAGCGTCGACTTCTGTGGATGGCGGGAATGCTGCCACCCCTGATGTGGACGATGACTGTCAGAAGGGAAGGCTGGAGATCCGGCCTTACCTTCTGACAGCTCCGGGAGGGGTCAGTCGGGAGAGGTCAGTCGGGGAGGTCGAGGATTTTCTCACGGAAGGCGTACATCGCGGCTTCCATGCGCGAGTGGAGCTGGAGCTTCTCCAGGATGTTGCGAACGTGGTTCTTGACGGTGTTCTCTGAGATGAACAGCTGACGGGCGATGTCCTTGTTGGCCAAACCCCGGGCCACCAGCTTGAGCACCTCGAGCTCACGCTCGGTCAGCCGCGGGACCGGCGCCGTCGGCCGCTCGTCCTGCTTCTTGATCATGAGCGCGAACTCGGACAGGAGCTTGGACGCCATCGACGGCGAGATCAGCGACTGCCCGGCATAGACCGCCCGCAGGCCGCTGATGATCTCCTCACCTGGCACGTCCTTGATCAGGTAGCCGTTCGCCCCGGCGCGAACCGCCTCATAGAGGTCGCCCTCCTCGTCGGAGATCGTCAGCATGATGATCTTGGTCGACGGCGCAAGCTCCTTGATCGCCAGGCAGGCCTCGATACCGGAGCGACGCGGCATCCGAACATCCATGAGGACGACGTCCGGCAACAGCTCCTCGGTCCGGCGAATCGCCTCGTCGCCGTCGCCGGCCTCGCCGACGATGACGATGTCAGGCTCCTGGCCGAGCACCAGCTCAAGGCCTCGCCGGTAGAGGACATGGTCGTCCGCCACCAGCACCCTGATGGACTCACCGGGCAGTCCTGACCCGTGCCGCCCCTGCTCCGCGCCGCCACTATTCTTGGTCACCACCCCGTCATCATGACATGGAGAGGACGACAAGGGCACCGTACGACAGACATACGGTGCCCTTGTCAACAAAGGTGCAGGTCAGACTGCGGTCAGTCTCACATCACCCGGGCCTCATCCTCCGAGACGTCCAGGTGAATTACTCCGTAGGACCAGCCACGTCGGCGATAGACGACACTCGGCTGGTTGGTGTCCTTGTCGTGGAACAGGTAGAAGTCGTGACCGACAAGCTCCATCTCGTAGAGCGCCTGGTCCAGACCCATCGGCGTGGTGGCGTGGACCTTCTCGCGCACGTGAATCGGCGATTCCCCGTCCGCGCCGAGGATATCCACGTCATCCTCGCCCGGTGACCCCTGCGCAGACTGGGCGTTGCGGCCAAGCGGATCGTCGGCAAGCCGCGAGGTGGCCTGCGCCACGGACTCGGGCACTCGTCGTCCGCGATGCACCCGACGCCGGTCGTGGTCACGCCTGAGTCGCTCCAGCAACTTGTCCATCGCGATGTCCAGGGCACCGTACTTGTCGTCGGCGATGGCCTCGGCCCGCACGACAGGTCCCTTGACATGGCACGTGATCTCGACTCGGTCGCATGCTTTGGACTGGCGCTTGTTGGCTTCATGGGTCACCACAACATCGAGGCGCTGAACGCGCGGCGCGAGCTGTGGGACCTTGGCCAGCTTCTCATCCAGGTGACGGCGAAAACGCTCTGAAACCTGGACGTGCCGTCCAGTGACGACGATCTCCACGGGAGTCCTCCTTAGGTTCAAAATAGCTCTCTTGTGGCCCGCGCCGGGCCTCTTAGCCGCCGCACCACCCCCGCCTCGGGCTATGCCCCAAGATGCCCCGAGGCGCCCACCGTCGTACGGTGCCGACGCCCGATTCCGCCGTTGAAACGGCGACTGAGGGACTCATAGATGAACGGTAGACCACGAACGGGTGAGGCGATACACCGAACCTGGATACCCGCAGGTCAGCCCCCGCCAGAGAGATCCGGGAGGAGATCTCCAGATCCCTGAGGGCTACCAGCGGGTATGCCGCGCCGCTGGGTCGCGGCGACCGTTGCGGCTGCGACGTGGACCGCTCCGCCAGCGCGCAAGGCCCTGGCTGCCTCCGCGAGGGTGGCTCCGGTGGTCATCACATCATCGACCAGCAGGCAGGTGGCCCCCTGGACTCTGGCCTGCCACCTCGGCCGCACCTGCATCGCCTGCTCAAGGTTGGCGGCTCGTCGCCGGTGGTTGAGCCCGGCCTGATCGGCCACCCGGCGTCGAAGCCTCAGCGCGGGCGAGATGGTCAGCTCCGCCCCGGATCGGGCACACTGCCCGGCGGCGGCCCGGGTGAGCAGCTCCAGTGGCGCGTCCCCTCGCCTGCGCACCGCCGAGGGGGACGAGGGAACGGGCACGACGGCCACCGGTCCTGACCCGAGGCTCAGCGCTGCGGCGAGGCGCGGATCCAGGACCAGCGCGGCGACCATCGCGCCTGACAGCATCGGGGCCAGAACCGTCCTGAGGTCGCGACGGTCACCATCCTTGAATGCCACCAGCGCGGCGCGGGCCACGCCGTCATACGAGGTGGCGGCCCAGGTGGGCGGGCAACCCGCGGGACACGGCGTCGGACGGACCTGCCGCGACCCCCCCGGATAGGCGACGTGGACTGTCTCGTCCCGGCACGACCCGCACCATGTGAGCCCGGGTGAGCCGCACCCGCCACAGGCAGTCGGCAGCGCCATCTCCATCGTGGCGCGCAGTGACTCGCGCAGTGACATGCGCAGTGAGTGACGCACGGCGCCGATCGGGATCATGCCCCCAGACTGCCCTCGGCCGACCGCCGAAAAGCTCGGGGCCGTCCCTGCTGTGGACGATGGGGCAAACGACCGACCGGCTGTGGAAAACGGCCCGCAACCCCTGAAACAGCGGGGTCAGATTCGCCATTCAGGGGACAAAATGCCCTCGAAGCCGCCATGATGAAGGTCATCCCAAGGAGAGAAAACAGGAGGGACCTCTGGTGCGAGCGTTGTGGTCCAGGGCAATGCCCACGCTACTGAGGTCGGCCATCGTCGCCGTCGCCATAGCCGTCGGATCCACGGGTCATGACGCGCTGAGCGTGTTGCCCTGGGCGTTGATGATCCTGGCCCTGGACCTCATAGCCGGGCACCTTCTGGGCTTCGGTCCCGGTCAGTCCGGGAGCCGGCGCAACCAGGCCATCTTCGTGACCCTGCTGGGCGCCGTCGTCACGGGAGTCGCCATCGCCGCAAGCCCGGTCCCTCCCCCGTCTCCGGCGATGCTGCTGCTCCTGGTCCCGGCCTTCCGGGCCGGGGAGGTGCGCGGACGGCTGGCGCCGGCCTTCGTGGTGGCAGTGGCGACGCTCATCGCCGTGGTCGCCGCCCTGGTCCGCGAAGACCTCACCACCGGCTATCTCAAGAGCAACCTGCAGTGGGCGATCCTGGCGACCGGACTTGGCGTGGTGGGCGCCTGGACGGCGCAGCTGAAAGACCGCCGGTCCGGACCTCGATCGCCGGACACGCCCGCGGCAAAGGAGGCCGTGCGCCTGCTGCGACGGCTCAGCGACCTTTCCGGGGCGCTCGAGGGTGGCTTCGACGCACCGGCCTCCGCGGAGCTGTTGCTGCATGCCGTGAAGGACAAGATCCCGGGCAGCCGGATGGCGGTCCTGGTGGGCGTCGGTTCGGAGCCTGCGGTCCCGCTCGCTCTTCGCGGGATCGACCGCCTCCCCTGGCCCAGCCCCACCACAGCCGACTCCGTGCTGGGTCGGGTCTGGCGGGATGGCGTCGCCGAGGCAGGATTCTGGAGCTCGGTGAACGAGGAGAGGGCGATCGCGTCCGCCCCTCTGTGCGACTCGGACGGCGCCCGCATCGGTATCGTGGTCGTCGACCGGTTCGCCTCGGCTCCCTTCGACCAGGACGATCTCCTCGCCCTGGTCAATCTGGCGAACGGGCACAGCCCCAATGTGGACGTCGCGCTGATCTTCGCGGCACTGCGGCAGAAAGCGGCGTTCGAGGAACGGGAACGCCTCGCCCGTGAGATGCACGATGGTATCGCCCAGGAGCTTGTCGCCCTCGGCTATCGCATCGACGTGGCCCGCCGCCAGGCCGCAACCGAGGCTCCGGAATTCGCCCCGACGCTCGGGGAAGTGCGCGCGGACCTCAGCCGGGTGCTCACCGACCTGCGGCTGCGTATCGCCGATCTGCGGCTGGCTGTCCGCCCCGACCAGGGTCTTGGCGCCGTGGTGGGTGCCCGCCTCCAGCAGTTCGGAGCCGCCACCGGGCTCACCGTGGGGCTGCGGCTCAGCGAGTCACCCTACCGGCTCCCCGCACACCTGGAGACGCTGATCTATCGACTGATCCTGGACTTCCTGAATGACGCCCGCAATGCCCGCGGCATCACCGGGATCGAGGCGCGCCTAGACGTCAACGCACCCCAGGCCTGGCTGCAGATCAGCCACGACGGAGAGTCCCGGCTGGACGCCGACGCCTTCCGCGACCACGCACTCGCCGACCTGGGCGCGACCATCGAGGTCCAGCCCGACGCCCATGGCGTCACAGTGAGCCTCTCGCTCAACGACCGGTGGCCCAAGCAGCTGCCCTATCTTGTCCCCGAAAGGATGCGCACCATTCCATGACTATCCAAGTTGTCATCGTGGACGACCATAACCTGGTCCGTGAGGGCATTACCCGGCTGATCGACTCCGAGCCCGACCTGGCAGTCAAGGCACAGGCTTCGTCGGTGGCAGGGGGGCAGTCCCTCATCGCCGAGGGCGGGGCCAATGTGCTAGTGGTCGACGTGACGATGCCAGACGGGAACGGTCTGACCCTGGCCCGGTCGGCCAGGGCTACCTACCCCAATCTGGGCATCGTCGTGCTGACGATGCACAACGACGACGACACCCTGCTCGAGGCCCTGGACGCGGGCGCTTCCGCGCTGGTCCTGAAGAGCTCGTCGGCCGACGACGTGCTGGATGCGATCCGCCGGGCCGCGAGCGCCCCGGACGCCTTCACCGCCACCGGGCTGGGCGCCGCGCTACGTCGCCGCGACACGGTGTCCGCCGCGAAGCCGATCTTGACGCCGCGCGAGACCGAGGTGCTGATGCGCCTGGTGGACGGCGACTCCGTGGCTAACGTGGCCCGGCTGCTGTTCATGAGCGAGTCAACCGTCAAGACGCATGTCGCCAGGGTCTATGAGAAGCTCGGCGCCCACAACCGGGCCAGCGCCATCATGTCCGCGGTCCGCCTCGGCTTCGTCAAGCCGGACCGCCCCAAAACCAACTGAAAAACGGGTCCTTCAGCCCAGGCCCTTGAAAGTGTCAATCATCTGTATGGCGCCAGGGCCGATGATCACGATGAACAGGGCCGGGAAGATGCACAGCATCATCGGGAACAGTATCTTGATCGGCACCTTCTGAGCCTTCTCCTCGGCCCGCTGCCGCCGGATCAGTCGCATCTGCACGGACTGCTCACGAAGCACGCTACCGATTGGCAGCCCCAGCCGGTCTGCCTGGACCAGCGCCGTGACAAAGGTCCGGATCTCAGCCACTTTCGTGCGGGCCCCCAGCGAGGCGAAAGCATCACTGCGAGACTTCCCGATCTGGATCTCGGCCAGGACGCGGGCGAACTCCCCCGCCACCGGACCTTCGACAGACCGCGCGACGTGCAGGATGGCGCCATCAAACCCCTGGCCTGCCTCGACGCAGACGGTCAGCATATCGAGCGCGTTGGCGAGCCCTCTGCGCAGCACCTCCTGACGCTTGGATCCGATATTCATCACCATCAGATCGGGCAGCATGAAGCCGGCCGCGGCGCCGAGTGCGCCGAAGAGAGCTCCCTTGAGGGTCACCCCGCCGATGAACGCGCCGAGGAACCCGCCGAGCAGGAGCCCGACACCCTTGAGGCCCAGCAACCGCTCCAGGGTCCAGCCGGCGGGGTTGCCCGCGAGGTCCAGCAGCCGGATGAGCCGGTCACCAGTGCCCGACGGCGACAGCCGCAGGGCGAGACCCTTCATCTTCGAGAAGAACGGAACCACGATTCGGTCAAGAGCCGGCAGCTCGTTTCGCCCGACATCTTGCGGTGACACGTCGTGCTCGATCATCGCGAGACTGATGGCCACTCCGGTGGCCTTGCCACTGCCCATCACCACGACCAGGAACAGCATGACAATGGCGGCAGACACACTGGCGGCGCCGAGCAACAGCAGAGGGAAGCCCATCTAGATCTCCACCTTGACGACTTTGTTCATCCAGAGAACACCGATCCCCATGGAGATCAGCGCGGCGACAAGCATCCCGATCCCGATCAACGTGGTCCAGAGCAGCTCGACGTACGCCCGGTTGCCGACAAGCATGAAGCCGAAGACCCCCACCGGAAGGGCGATCAGGATGTATGCCGAGAGCTTGCCCTCGGCCGAGAGCGCTTTGACGTGACGGCTGAGGGCTTCCCGGTCACGCAGGGTTGCCGCGGTGCTGCGCAGGGTCTCGCCAAGGTTGCCGCCGACCTGGCGTTGGATATCGATGGCCATATTGGTCCAGCGGAGGTTGGTGCTCTCCATCCGATCCGCGAGGTGATCCAGACTGTCATTGAGATCGGCACCGATTCGGGTCTCGGCAAGGGCCCTGGCGAACTCCTTGGCAGACGGCTGGGCTGCGTCCCTGGCGACGGCGTCGAGGGCCTGCAGCAGCGAGAACCCGGTCGAGAGGCTGCTGGCGACCAGTGTCAGGACATCAGGGAGCTGGCCTTCGAACTTCCGCGACCGACGCGAGGCCGCGAGCTTTAGGAAGAGGCTCGGCCCGATGGCTCCCACCAGACCCCCCAGACAGATGCCGAACAACGTCGAGAACGAACCACCGTGCAGCAACACTGTTCCGCCGGCCACGCCGACGACCACGGCGATAACCCGCAGAACCGCCCACTCTCCGGGGCGAAGCGGCAGATCGGCTCGCTCAAGGAGTCGTTGCGTCTTCGGTGTTGAGGCTCGGCTGTCCATCACCTTGTCGCCCAGGTTGACCAGGCTGGCGCTGATCGAGGTCACTGCCGACCGCTCGTCCGCCGGACTGGACGCCGACCCGTTGAAGTAGGCCTCAAAAGCGTCAGCCCTCTTCTGCCGGCGCGACACGAAGGTGGGGCTGGCGAGAATCCCGACCACGCCGGCGAGTCCGAGAAAGACTGTGAGCAGCGCCAGGCTGAGCATCCAGGCCCCTCCCGATCCTTCCGGTCCTTCCGGTCCTGGCGCCGCGGCTGCCCTTGAAGGGGACCTCACACCCGACGCAGGAGCCCCGGCCGCCGCCGCGGCGGATGAGGCCGGTGCCGCGGCGCGCACCGACAGATTGACGGGCGTCCTGCCGCTGAGCAGCTTGCCACCGGCGCTGGCCGTCACTTCCAGGAACTTGATGCCACCGGCGGCTCTCGGCGACGCGATGAAGACGCTGATCTGCGACTCAAGGGCCTGGGCGGCCACCATGAAGGCCGCTGAGACCGCGGCGCTGTCCGCAGCCGCCACCACGCTGCCGTGTCCTGCCGATGCGAGGTTCCTCAGCACCGAGCCCTGGGTCTCGGTGGTCTTGAAACCGACAGCCTTCGCGCGTACTCCGGACGCAGACAGGAGCTTCGAGGTCTGGGCCAGGGTGTGCCGGCTTCGGGTGTCACCACCGTCACTGAGCAGGATGAAGCTGCGATCGCCAGCAGTCCCCAGCTGATCCAGGGCAACCACCAGCCCGTCATACAAGCTCGTCTCGCCCTGCGACCTGAGTCCGGCAACCGCCGAACGGACCGAAGCGCGGTTCAGGGTCGGACTCGCCACGACTCTGGGCACTGTGGAGAAGGCGACGACTCCGACATACACCTCTGGGGGAACTGAGGCCAGGAACGCATTCGAGGCCCGCACGACGGTCGCCATACCCGCAATGCCCATCGAACCGCTGGTGTCGATCAGCAAGGTGGTGACTCGACGTGCCTGAACGACCGGCTTGACCGACACCGGCGCGCGCACCCCAGCGATAGTGGCCTGCACTGAGGCAGGGCTGATCGGGGCACCTCCTGTGGCCCGGGCAGTCATGATCGCGGTGATGCCGGACTCGCCGACCCGAATGTCGGTCAGGGAAGCACTCCCCGGCGCCGGCGCCGTTGCCGCCGACGCGGTCCAGGTCGTGGTCAGTGACAGCACCGCGAGCAGCCCGGCAGCCGACAGCCGCCGACGGGCATCCGTCGCGCGCCTGCCCATCAGCCGGCCCCGCGGACGAACATGCCCGGGGGCAGGTCGATCCCCAGATCGCGGAGGTGCTCGGTGAACTTCGGGCGCAGGCCGGTGCTGGTCAGGCGACCCAGGAAGCGTCCGTTCTCATCTCTGCCGGCGCCGTAGTCGAACGTGAAGATATCTTGGAGCGTGACGACGTCACTCTCCATACCTTCGACCTCGGTGATGGCCGTGACCCGGCGACTGCCGTCCTTGAGCCGGGCCTGCTGGACGATCAGGTCCAGGGCGCTGGACACCTGATCGCGGATGGCCCGGACCGGCAACGCAATGCCCGCCATCAACACCAAGGTCTCGAGCCGGGCGAGGCTGTCTCGAGGGGTGTTCGCGTGGACGGTGGTCAACGACCCGTCATGGCCGGTGTTCATCGCCTGCAACATGTCCAGGGCAGCCCCATCCCGGATCTCGCCCACCACGATGCGGTCGGGCCGCATACGCAGGGCATTCTTGACCAGGTCGCGAATGGAGATCTGTCCCTTGCCCTCGGTGTTGGACGGGCGGGCCTCCAGCCGCAACACGTGGCGCTGGCGGAGCTGCAGCTCAGCCGCGTCCTCGATCGTGACGATGCGCTCGTCGTCGGGAATGAAGCTGGACAGGACGTTGAGCAAGGTCGTCTTGCCCGAGCCGGTTCCACCAGAGATGACGATGTTACGGCGCCCGAGCACACAGGCGCGCAGGAAGTCGCGCGCTTGCACGCTCAAGGTTCCGAACGCGATAAGGTCAAGGTCGGTGAACGGATCCGGGGAGAACTTCCGGATGGTCAGGATGCTGCCATCCAGGGCAATGGGGGCGATGACCGCATTGACACGTGAGCCATCCGCCAGGCGGGCGTCCACCATCGGAGAGCTCTCGTCGATGCGGCGACCGACCCGGCTGACGATCTTGTCAATGGTGCGCCGAAGGTGCGTGTCACCGGTGAAGCGAGCGTCGACAGGAAAGATCTTGCCCGAACGCTCGACGAAGATGTCGTTGGACCCGTTGACCATGATCTCGGTGATCTCGCCGTCGCGCAGCAGCGGCTCCAAAGGTCCCAGACCCAGGATCTCATCGGCCACCTCCTGGGCGATGCGGTTGCGGTCAGCCGCCGCCAGAGGAGTGTTCTCGGAGTTGATCACGGACTGCAGGGTCTGACGAACGCGCAGCTCCAGCTCGTTCTGCTCGAGGTGAGGGTCGTACAGCTGGGGACCCAGTGAGTCCATGAGCGCCTGATGGACGCTGGCTTTGACGTGTGCGAAAGGGTCGATCGGACGGGCCGCCGCGCGGGCTGCCTCAGCCGGCGAGTCGTGCCCCTTCGGTGCTGTCGGCTGGGATCCCCGGGCCTGGTCAAGGCGATCGGCGAGACTCATAGCTTCGCTCCTCTACGGAACAGGCGCCGGTGCGTGGACGGTTCCGGCGACCCGCCGTCACCGCCCATCGGGTCGCCGGAACCCGCTGATTCCGGGTTGCTCAACGCCGAGGCGTTGAGGATGTGCTTCTCGGCGAAGGCGCGCAGCGCCTGGGAGACGGGATGCTTCGGCTCGTCCAGGATGATCGGCACGCCGCGGTTGACGGAGGCAGGCACATGCGGGCTGCTTGGGACCATTGCCGCTATCGGCAGCTTGATCGCCGCCACGACGTCCTCGGTGTTCAGCCCGACCTTGGCGTCAGAGCGGTTGAGGATCACAATCCGTCCGTCGCGTGGGTGGCCCAGCTGATCAAGGGTGTCCAGGGTGAGTCTGAGGTTCTTGACGGCCGGGATGTCCAGCGTGGCAATGAGGACCAGCAGATCGCACATGTCCAACGCCACCAGCACATGCTCGGAGAAGGCGGGAGGTGTGTCGACGACGACGAAGTCGTAGAAGCGACGGGCCACTCGAAGCATCTCAGCCACGGTCGTCCCCGGGATCCCATCCGCGTCACGTGGCTGGCTGGGCGCACATACGGTGTGAAGCCCGCTGTCGTGCCTGGTCACGACCGAGGCAAGGCCCTGCGCGTCCAAGTGGCCCGACATCGCCACGAGATCGCCAACCGATGCCGCAGGGCGCAGCTGGAGGCTGATGGCGACGTCACCGAAAGCCAGGTCAAGGTCGACCAGCAACACCCTCGCACCGGTGGACGCCATGTAAGCACCGAGGTTTGTGGCAATGGTTGTCTTGCCGCACCCTCCCTTGGCATTGAAGACCATCACAACCTTGCCATCCACGACCGGTGCGCCGCCGCCGGCGATCCCGGCAAGGTGGCGGGAGATCTCCAGGCTGCGCTGGCAGGCACTGGACAACGAGGTCAGGTCGTCGGAGGCGATGACCTCACGGAAGCCTGCGCGCAGGGCCTGCGCCAGAACTGCGACCTCGAGCCGCCTGCGAAGCAGGATCACGCTCACCTCCGGCCGCTCGATGCGGATTTGCTCAGCAAAAGACGAGGCGGCTTGCAGTCCGACGTCCGGCCCGACGATGACCAGCAGCTCGTCCGGGTTGGTGGCCAAGGCGCGGGTCACCGTCCGGGCAGCCCCGAAGACCTCTATACGATCGCTGACCGCAAAGTGGTACGTCTCAGCAGCGGCCGGATCGCCGTCCCAAAGTATGGTCATCTGTTCCCCCTGTTACTTGGTGAAGAGCGTGGTGTCAGAGACGATCTGGCTCAGGTTGGTCTTGGTGTCGGTACCGCGCAGACCCGCATACAAGCTCCCTGTCTGGATGCCGTGCACGAGCTTGGCCGCCGTGTCGGGCGGAAGCGCAACGGTCACCAGCGCGCCGGCGGCTGCCGCCGGCGCTCCCTCCGCGGCATTGGCAGGAGGCGTGAGAGTCGTGGATCCAACGGCGATGACCAGGACATCGTCCAGGAGCACCTGGGTCGCCTTGGTCCCCGCCGAGGCGCCCGCTTTCTCAGCGACCGCCGGGACATAGGTGTCGTAGAGCACGATGCGCGACCCCGGCGTGACGAAGGCACCCACCCGGGCAGCGTCGGCCAGCGTGAGCGAGATGGCGACCTGCCCGTCCGGCACCTGGATCACCTTCTGTCCCAGTGGCGTGGTGCCGAAGCGACCGGCGATGACGAACTCCCCCGGTGCGATGTCGGTGAGGGCCAGGAGCTTGCCGGTCGCTGCGTCGATCTTGTTCAGGGCTCCGAGCGGGACCCCCTTCGCCGCGATCTGGGAGGGCGAGATCAGCCCCTTCGCCACGGCATCAGCGGCGCTGGTGCCGGCGGGCACGAGCGCCGTGGCGACCATCACGGTCTGCGGCTTCTGACCCGCTACCGCCCGAGCGTCGGCCCCGCTGGCGTACATCATCACCGCCGCGACTCCGATCAACCCGACCACCACTGCGCCCAGCACTGCCATCAAACGACGTCCCATGAGTACTTCCCCTTATCCCAGAACCTGGATGACCGTGGTGCCGAAGTCTGGGGCCCCGGTGTCGTCGATCTCGCCCACGCCGATCTCCTCGCGGGTGAACCAGCCGGACAAACAACGACCGCTGTTGCCAGTCGTCCCCGCGGCGTGGCACACCTGGTGATCGTCCTTGACCGACTTGTCGTACCCGCCGTTCGTGCCGCTGAACTGCCAACCGGTCAGGTAGAACGTGGCGTAACCGGTGATGTGGTAGTTCGCGTTGTTTCCACCCGCCTGACAGTCCGTGGACGGGGTGAGCGCCGCCGTCGACGACGCAACGCAGTCGAACAGCGGGACCAAGATCGTCTTGCCCCGGTATGGCGAAAGCTGTGCGTCAGTGCAGGGGGAGCTGTTGCCGGTGTCGCCAACCATCCACTCGCCGGCTGAGGCAGAGCACGAGGAGAGCTGTTGCACTGCGCTGAAGTTGCCAGGAGACACGTGGCCGTTCCAGGTGGTGCACCCGGCGGCCGGGACGCTGCTCGCCGTGTACACCTCTTTCTCCGTTGCGGTGGGCCACGGCGGCGCCAGGGTGCTGGAGCTGGTGTCATAGCCGAACGCGACACCATCTGTGTAGTCGGGCTGGGTGACGTAGGTCCCGGCAACTGGCGGGCTCGCTGTTGGGTTCGCTCCGGTCGCTGCTTTCCACTCGCAGTAGGACATCGCGACCGGGAGCACAAACCCTCTCGTCGTCCTTGCCGGACCCCAGCCGGCACGCCCGCACGCCTTCACGGTGGTATTCGAAAACTTGTTTCCTGCACCGTTCAGCATCTGCGCGAAGACAGGCGGCAGGATGGACGACCCATCACCGTTGAGAGTCTCGGTGCGGACCTCGACGTACTTGGCGGCGCTGGTGGTGACTGGGCACTCCACGAGCGCTGGGCTGGCCGCCGGGCACGGGGTGAAGGCGCCGTTGACCGCCACGAGGGCAACACTCCCGCAGACACTGGCAATCCTGGACTTCTTATCGGCGGCATTGGCGCCGGCCAGCACCGACAGGCTCGAGGTCGCGGCGATATCAGGGGCAGCGCAGGGCGTGGGCCCCGCGCACGTCTTGGCGATGCTGAGGGCTGCCGCGTCGGCGCCGTTCTGCAGCTGGCTCCGTTCGTACAACAGGGCCCCGGTGTCGATCGTGAGAGCTGCCGCGCCCAGGAGGACACCCATGCCCATAAGCATGGCGACGAGCATGGCGACGGCACCGTCCTCGCGCCTTCGGCCGCTCAGCGAGAGCCGGTGATCGACGTGACCGCGCAGCAGGTGAGCCCAGCGGATCATGTTCAACCGGAGCATCGCATTACCCCCGTGACCTGGATGGAGGTCGGTGTCGGGAAGACACCCGACCCGAAGAAGTTCGACATCGCCTTGATTCCTGTGATCCAGGTGAACTGGGTCGTGACGACGACCGTCGCGGTACTCCCGCTGGCGACGGGAACCGGGCAGTAGACGACGCACACGGAGTTGGCGGTGGCTGGGCAGCTAGCCGGGACGGCTGCCACATTGACCACAGTGGGGTCCGGCACGCCTCCTGCCGCCGCGCGGACCCGGGCCTGGATAGCGCTATTGCCGTAATTGGCATCCGCGGTGTTGGCGGTCGTATTGAGGGATGCCAGCCGGACACCCTCGCGGGCAGCTGCGCTCAGCTGGATCTGCGTGCTGTATGCACGACCGAAATCGATGATGCCCATGAAGACGAACAGCAGGAGGGGTAGCACCATGGCCATCTCGACCGCGACGGCGCCGCGCTCGAGATGACCTTGGTGTCGACGACGCGACCTCAGAGGCAACTGCTGGGCAATCACCACCGGACCTCGCATCTCAGGGGAAAGGGGTTTATCCAAAAGCCACCGCAGGCGGTCGCGCCGGCAGAAGATCATCGCCGCCATGGCGGCGAGCATGACCGTGAGCGCCGGCCTGGCTCAGACCTTGGTGCCGACGTCCTGGAACAAGCCGCTGACCTGCTTGCCAAGGAACGTGACGGCAACGATGACGACGACGGCGATCAGGGCAACCATGAGTCCGTACTCGACGGCGGTGGCGCCACGGTCGCGACGGTCGCTACGCAGTGCCGCGACCCTGACCTGGAACTTGACGATGTAAGAGAGCATTTCAATCCCCTTCATAGGACTGGTGTCGATGTCCGGAAACTATTTGTTCTGGACTCACGTTCATCATGTGACAGGCCCCGTTGCGCCGACATCGGCCAACTCGTTCTCTTTCGGGTGCCTATCATGGAGCGCACATCGACCATTCGGACGATGGCTTTTCAACTAGACCTGTGTGCCGGCGTCCTGAAACAGGCCGCTGACCTGCTTGCCGAGGAACGTGACGGCAACGATGACGACGACGGCAATCAGAGCGACCATCAGGCCGTACTCGACGGCGGTGGCACCACGGTCGTCGCGCAGCGCCACAACTTTGACCTGCAACTTGACAAGCTGGAACAGCATCTCGTTCCCTTCCACACAGTGGAGTCGAAGTCCAGGAGCGGTTAGTTCCGGAATCTCCCTCAGCATGCGCCCCGCCCGCACAGTTCGACATCGGCCGATTCGTCGGGTCCTGCTGCCCTTACCCGATGGGACATCGGCCATTCGGTTGATGTGTGTTTCCGTGCCAGAAAGCTCCCACCCGGCCATACTTGAAAGATGCTTGCCGACCCCGCGCCTGGCCGGTCGACGCCACCCGCGCGCCCAAGAGCCGGCGCCGAAGCTCCAGTAGCAATGGGCGCCCGGCCGTGGGTTCCCCTGGGGGTGGCCACCTTCGCGGTGTCCGTCAGCGTCGTCCTGGGCGTGCGCCCGGTCAGCGACCCGAGCCCGTGGATACACCTGAAGATCGGCGCATTCCTGCTGGACGGCGGACGTTTCGGCCTGCCCGACCCATGGGCAGTCTTCGCCACCAGAGCATATCTCCCGACCGAGTGGCTGCCCGCGATCCTGGGGCAGCAGGTCTACAGTACGGCCGGCCTCCCCGGAATCGCGTGGATGCGATGTGCCGGAATCCTGGGTCTGCTGTCGGCGCTGGTTTGGTGCGCGCGCCGGTCCGCGGACACGGTCACCGCAGTCCTTGTCTCCCTGGCCGCCCTTGTCGGCGCCTACGACGGTCTCACCGAGCGCCCCCAGCTGATCGGCTTCGTCTTCCTCGCCGTCGCGATCGGCGCCTGGTGGCGGACAGCGCTGGACCTTCGCCCGCGTTGGTGGCTCGTGCCGATGACCTGGCTCTGGGCCTGTTTCCATGGCCTCTGGAGCGTCGGCATCGTTGCCGGACTGGTGGTCATCACCGGTCTTCTGCTCGACCGCCGTCTGACCCGGGCGATGGCCGCCAGGTTCCTGGCCATCCCCCTCCTCTCGCTGGCTGCGGCCAGCCTGACCCCCCTCGGGCCGCGGCTTCTTCTCAGCCCCTTCGAAGTGGGCAGGAACGCCAGCCAGTTCGTGGGTGAGTGGCAGCCCACCTCTGTGCACGACCCGTTCGCCGTGGTGACGCTCGCAATGCTGGGGCTGGTCGTCTTGGCCTGGACCCGCCCGCGACGGCGGCCACCGTGGTGGCAGATCGGACTACTGGTGACGGGGGTGGCAGCCACCCTGGTCATGTCACGCACGATCGCGGTGGGGGCGCCCATCGCTACCCCGCTTCTCGCCCAGGAGACCCAGCTGTATCGCGGTCGCCCCGTGGTAGCGACCACGGGAAGGTCCCGCGCGACCTGGGCTGCACTGATCCTGGTTGCCCTTGTTGCAGCGGCACCACTTTCCGCAGCGCGGGCACAGGAGCCCGTGGCAGTGCCTCAGCGGCTGAGGCCGCAGCTGTCCCTCATCCCGTCGGGCACTGTGGTCCTTGCTCAGGGTGACATCAGCGGATGGCTCTTCTGGGTTGATCCCGGGTTGAGACCGGTACTCGACCCGCGGGTCGAGGTCTACTCCCCCGAGCATGTTCGCGCGTTCGTCTCCACGATGGCCGCCCGCCCGGGATGGCGGCAGTTCGTGAAACGGACCGGGGCGCGTTTCGCGCTGGTTCCCTCGGACTCCCCCATCGCCGCTGCCCTCGTCGAGCGCGCCGGCTGGTCACAGACCGGCAAGGATGCGGGCTTTGTCCTGCTGAGAGCGCGATGAGCAGGCAGTCCCT
The DNA here is from genome assembly GCA_014377705.1 of Dermatophilaceae bacterium. Taxonomy (GTDB): domain Bacteria; phylum Actinomycetota; class Actinomycetes; order Actinomycetales; family Dermatophilaceae; genus UBA4719. Next base: position 35,116 of record JACMPC010000083.1, on the reverse strand, counting down.
GGTGGCGACCACCGAGGACAATGGTCAGACCGGGAAGACCGGCCAGGCCACGCCCCTCGACCGGCACCGGGACGCTCGCTGGCTCGTGCCCGCACTGGCCCTGTTCGCCGTCGCCACCACGGTCAGGCTCGGGATTCGCCCTGTCAGCGACCCCGATGCCTGGTGGCACCTCAGGGCCGGCGCCTATGTGCTCTCCGACTGGCGGTTCAGCGGACCCGATCCCTGGGTGCCCTTCTCGTCGCGGCCCTTCGTCCTCACCCAGTGGCTGCCGGAGGTCATCGCCGAGCAGGGCTATCAGCTCTTCGGCCTGCCGGCGGTCGCCTGGCTGCGCTGCGCGGCGATGCTGGCACTGATCTCCTCCCTCGTCTGGGCCTGCCGACAGGCAGCCGACGCCGTACCTGCGATCATGGCCGCCCTCGCCGGTCTGATCGGCACCGGAGGAAGCCTGTCTGAGCGTCCCCAGCTCGTCAGCTTCGTCCTGCTTGCCGTCACGGTGGGAGCCTGGTGGAAGACGGCAGGGGATCTGCGGCCACGTTGGTGGCTCGCGCCCATGACCTTCCTCTGGGCGTGCAGCCACGGTCTGTGGGGGGTCGGCGCGCTCATCGGCGTGGTGGTGATCGCGGGTCTGGCGCTGGACCGACGGCTGGACCGGCGCGCTGCTGCCAGGCTGCTGGCCGTCCCCGTCCTCTCCGTCCTGGCAGCGGCCCTGACCCCTGTCGGGCCCCGGCTCCTCCTCACCCCGCTGGAGGTGTCATCCAATGCCGCACAGTTCGTGCAGGAGTGGCAGCCGACCGACGCCCGAGACATCTTCGCGGCGATCACCCTCTCGATGATCGCTCTGGCGCTCCTGCCATGGGTTCGTGGCACGTCGGCGCGACCTTGGTGGCAGATCGCCCTGGCAGGAACTGCCGTGGTCTGCACGCTGGCGATGTTTCGCACCATCCCCATCGGGTCGATCATCGCGGCTCCTTTGCTGGCCTCTGCCCTGCAGGAGCAGCGCGGCCACGCAGAGACGCGGCTGTCCCGCCGCAGTACATCAAGGTGGGTCGGACTTGTCACGGCCGCGGCCATCGTTGCGATGCCGATATCCGCCGCTGTGGCACAACGACCGAGTGGCTGGCCGGAGGGGCTTCGCCGGCAGCTGGGCGCCATACCGGCCAAGACTGTCGTCCTGAACGACTTCACCGCCGGCGGGTGGCTCCTGTGGGCCGCGCCGAAGCTGACGCCGGTGATCGACCTGCGCTCCGAGATCTACTCGGCGGACTACGTCCGCGACTACAAGCACGCCGAGGAGGTGCGCCCCGGCTGGCAGAGCTTTCTCGATCGAACCAAGCCCAGGTACGCGCTGCTGAAGACGCAGGCACCCCTGAGCGCCGCGCTGCGGGAAAAGCTTGGCTGGACGACCGTGGGAACGGATGCCGACTACACACTGCTTAAGGCCCCCCCAGCGCCGAGGCCACCTTGACCACGTCTTCCGTGCTCTCACGCCTTGCACTGCCCAAGCCGCGAATGGCTTACGCCGTGTGGTTCCCGCTCGCCGTGTATGCGATCGCCCGCCTGGTCGATGTCACCCTCGTCCTCATCGCCGCTCGTCATCAGATCAACCTGCCACCAGGGTTGCCTTACGGATCCGTGGCCTCGAACTGGGACGGGCAGTGGTATCTGCGTATCGCAACCGACGGATACCCGACGACCATCCCGCGAGGGCCCTCCGGGCAGGCTCTGCAGAACCAGTGGGGTTTCTACCCCGCCTACCCACTCCTGGCCGGCGCGATCATGCGCCTCAGCGGACTCAGCTTCCTGGCTGTCGCTCCCATCCTGAGCCTTCTCCTGGGGGCCGCGGCCGTCATCGCCATGTTCCGCCTGATCAACCAGACCTCGGGACGATTCGCAGCCTCGGCGACAGTCCTGCTCACCTGCACCTACATGGCCGCACCGGCGATGCAGATCGCCTATACCGAGAGCCTGGCACTGCTACTGCTCTGCACCGCGCTGCTGCTCCTGGGCAACCGTCGGTATGGCTGGCTCATCCCGGTCCTCGTGACGCTGGCCCTGACCCGGGCGGTGGCGCTTGCCTTCGTGCCTGTTCTGGTCGTTCACGGGATCTCTCGCTACCGGCACCGTTTCGCTGAGCCCTTTCACGCGTTGGACCGGTGGCGGGTGGTTGGCCTGGCGGGTCTCGGCGTTGCCGCGACCGCCCTGTGGCCCGCCATCGCGGCGATCGCGACGGGGAACCCCACGGCATACACGCAGACGATGTCGGCCTGGGGCACATCGGGCGAACTCAGGATACTGACCCAGTTCCCGGCCCTGGCCTGGGCAAAAGGCGGTATCGGGGGCGTTGCCGTCCTCGTCGTGGTCCTCGCCCTGATAGCCGTGATCGTATTGCGCGGTGCCGCCCGCGCCTGGGGCCCGGAAGTCCGCGCCTGGGCGGGTTTCTATCCCCTGTACCTCGTTTTGGCCACCGCGCTGGGTAGCAGCACCATTCGCCACCTGCTCCTCGCATTCCCGCTGATGTGGCCGTTTCCGGATGTGGCCCCCTCGACGTCGCAGCGTCGTCGACGACTAGGGCTGATCGCGATCCTGGCGGCCTGCGGGCTACTGACGCAGTGGGTGTGGATCTCGCAGTTCCTGGTCGTCACCCACCCGCCCGTCGGACCACCGTTCCCGTGATGACGCCGGACTCGCAAGACAGGCCAGCCCCCATCCGGCCCCTGCTGCCGAGATGGATGCCGTTCCTTCTCGTCGTGGGACTGATCGGGATGGCCGCCCGACAGGGCTTCGGGCCGATTGGCGACCCAGACACCTGGTGGCACCTGCGGCTGGGCGATGACCTCTGGCGTTCCTGGAACTTCACCGACCCCGCACCCTGGACCAGGTTCGCGACGGAGCCCTGGGTGACCACCCAGTGGCTGCCCGAGGTGATCGCGAGCAGAGTCGAGCACGTTTTCGGGCTGCCTGGCGTGGTGTGGCTGTTGTGCGCAGGGCTGGTCCTGCTCGCAGCCGTGCTCTACCTCACCTGTCGCGGCGAGGCCGACGTCCTCGCGGCGACCGTGGCGACGCTCGTCGCGTTCCTGGGAATGAGTGCCACCCTGACACCTCGCCCTCAGCTGGTGTCCTTCATCCTGCTGCTGGTCGTGACCAGCGCCTGGCTGCGCACGACCAGGGACCTGCGACCCCGATGGTGGCTCATCCCCCTCTCCTGGCTCTGGGCCTGCTCGCACGGAATGTGGTTCAGTGGTATCGCCGTCGGGGCTGTGGTGGTTGTCGGGCTGATCCTGGACCGTCGCATCCGCGGCGTGATCGCTCTGAGGCTGCTGGCCATTCCGGTTTCAAGCCTGATCCTCGCCTCCATGACTCCCGCCGGACCCAGGCTGCTAGCTTCGCCGTTCGCGGTCGCCGGTGTCACCGAATTCATCACCGAGTGGGCGTCACCATCCATCCATGACCTGTCGGCGGCCGCCACCGCGGGGATGATCGCCGTGGTAGCCCTGACCTGGGCGAGGGGCCGACAGGTTGCCTGGACGCAGATCGGTCTGCTGCTGCTGGCCACCTGCTGGGCGATGCTGTCGGCCAGGACGGTGACTCTGGCAGCCGCGATGGTGGCGCCCCTGATGGCTGCCGCGCTGCAGTCTCTGCTGCCTGGTGACACCCCGCGGGTCAGCCGGCGCGAGCTTGCCGCACTCGGCGGCGCCGTGGTGGCCGCTCTGGCAGTGGTGACCCTCCTGCTGCCGGCCGCCACGGCAACGCCGGCCAACGTTCCCAACGCGCTGAACGCCTTCCTTGACCGACTTCCGCCACACACGGTCGTCTTCAACGACTTCAAGCTGGGCGGCTGGCTGCTATGGCGGCATCCCAGCCTCGAGCCCGTGATTGACGGGCGGGCTGAGGCCTTTCCCAGGGCCCAGTTCGAGGGCTACATCCGGACCTCGCAGGTGAACAACGGATGGGAGAAGTTCCTGGAGACCACCGGTTCCTCGTACGCACTGGTGAAAGAGCACTCGCCACTGGCCATCGCGCTCGCCGACCGGCTTCACTGGCGCGCGGTGGGCAGAGACGACGGATACCTGCTGCTGGCGGCCCCCACCGGGGCCGGTGGCTGAATCAGGGGAAGGTGCTGTCGGCGCGCGTCGTGACGACCACGTAGTCGTTGATCCATACCCACTGGGCAACCAGCCCGACCGCGGCCAAAGCCAGGGCGAACCCGAGCTGCGCTCTCCTGTCTGTTCCTTTTGTTCGCTCGACGAAGGGCCACAGGAGCGGGAAGGCAAGCACCCCATGCCTGATGGTGCTGGGCGCTGGCCCGGTGACGAACAGGAGATACAGCGGATAGGCCCACGCCCACGCCCTGACCTCGACGGTCCACTGACGAGCACCAGGCCGCCTGACGAGCCAGGTGATGGCCATGACCAGCAGCAGTAGCGCCAGAAGTCCAAGGAAACCCCCCAGCTGCCAGAGGGCCACCGGCCACACGCTGAGCGCCCGGGAGCTGCGGTCCTGAGTCCACGCCGCCATGCTGTTGAGGTAGGCGTCACCCTCCCCCGTCATCAGGGCTACGCACAGCGGCCACAGCCCGGCCAGAAGTGTGCCGAAGCCGGCTACCCCGAGAACCCAGAGTCGATCGCGCAAGGAAAAGTGCTCCCTCGACCGGTTCCGGTAGCGCATCAGCCCATGCACGAGAACCACCAGAACGACCGCGGACCCCACCGGACGGGTCAGCGACAACAGCAGCAACGCACAAGCCAGCAGCGCGTACCGCCTTCGACTCAACAAGGTGAGGGAGCCGCTGACGAGCAGCAGGGTCAGGCCCTCGGAATAGCACATCTGAAAGACCGGCGCGCTCATGAAGGTGCACACCAACACCACGGTGAGCGCGCCGGCACGCCGACCGGCGCTGTCGGCGACCAGCCGGTACACGAGCACCATGGCACCGGCGCCGCACACGAGACTCACGATCGGCCCGGCTCTGGTGAAGTCGAGGCCGGTCGTCAGCATCAGGAAGCGGGTCAGCATTGGGTACAGGGGCGGAAACGCGTACGCGTTCTGCAGAACCTGTCCGGCAGAGTCGAGCGGAAGGTGATCCGGGTATCCGTAGGTTGCTATAACGCCGTACCACCGGCCGTCCCAGTTGGAGGCGACGACCCAGTAGTCGGGAGAGGCCGGTGAGTCGATCGCCAGCTTACCTCCGAGTCCCGTGAAGGGGATCGCGATCTGCCTGCCGGAGGCAAGGGCGAACATCACGGCGTTAACAGCACGCGTCACGAAGAACACGGTCAGCGGGAACCAGAGGGCGAAGCGCTCCGCCTGCATCCACTGGCTGTGAAGCGGGCGGGCCCGCCACGAGGGACAAGCCTCGATCTCGGACGAGGTCACCGGGCTACTCCCCCGGGATCAAGAAGTCGGTGCCGGTCTGCAGCACCTGCCAGCCACTGCCGGCACGCGCCAGGATCTGGCCCCGGTCAGTCAGCACGACGATGCCGCGAAGCCCGCCGGTATTGGTCACCAGACGGGTGCCGGCCACCGGCGGCATGGCCGTGATCTTGCCCCCGATCTCGACCAGCTGAGGCCCGATGGGGCTTTTGGGACTGACCCGGCCGACCACCGCCAGGGTGCTGTCATCCACCCAGGCCAGATCCGTCGCCGAGGTGAGGGTCCACCCGACCCGGAGCGGCTCCGCGGCCAGGGAGAGCGGCGCACCGCCGGCGGAACGGGCGATACCGGCCACCATGACGCGGATGTCCCGACCGGTGAGGTCGCTGGTGATCAGCGCCGCCCGCTGGTTGTCGGGAGCGACCTTCAGGGCGAGCACAAAGCGGTTGACCAGCCAGGGGACCTGAATCGCGCGCGGCTTGGCCTTCTCCATCGGGCTCACCGACGTGTCGATGACCCACACCCTGGAGACCCCGCCGACCTGCCCGGCAACCCAAAGACCGTTCAGCGAGTCATAGGAGGGCCTGGTCAGGGCGCGGCCGAACTGTCGCAGCTGAACGTGCCGGTTCCACTGCCAGCGCGCCAGGTCCTTGTGATCTCCCCCGATCGCGGCGATCTCCTGCCCGTTCCAGGACAGCGCCAGGGAGACCCACCCGGCAGGGATCTCGGGCAGGACAGCGCTGGCGGGCAGGTTCGGCGGCTTGAGCGGCTGGTCCTGGACCGGGGGGCTGTCCGAGGAGACCCGGCTCAGATGGGTGCCCTTGCGCAGGATGGCCGTCTCGATCGAGGCGGCGGCGCGCGGCTGGTAGCCCAACGTCGTCAGGTCAGACACCCGGCCCGAGGTGTCGGGCAGGTCCAGTCCGGCCCCTTTGACCTCCAGCGACACCTCGGACACCGGCGCCACCTGCATGAGCGTCGTGACGAACTGCGCCCACATGGCCCGGCGCAGGTCAGGGCTGGCCACCAGGGCGGATGGTGACAGGTCGACTATCGCCCTGCCCGACCCGACCGGGACGCTGTCCACTGCCAGCCTGGTCCCCGGCGGGACACCGGTCCGCGCCGCCCCGGCCAGATAGCCGGGTACTGGCCCCAGCTGCGCTCGCGCCAGGGTCGTGGCCAGCCCGGGTGTGATCGGGAACCACCGCCGGTCTACCACCATCGTCCGGGCGACCGTGGAGACATAGGCAACGATGAAGGAGCGATAGCTGCGCTCGAGGTCTCGCTCGCTGAGCCACAGGCCAAATCCTTGCGGTGGGGCCGAGATTCGCCAGCCCACGCCCAGCTTCCGCATGCCGAAGGTTGCCTGGGCCAGCGTGCCGGCCGGCGTCTGCCGATAGCGACCGGCGCTGTCCACCTCCGCGACGATCATGGCACTCACCCGGACGGTGGTGGGGGTCAGCAGCTCGGCCTTGAGCGCGGAGTCGTCCGCGTAGACCTTGACCCCCGACTCCGGACGCCACTGGTCCTTGACGCTGCGGGCGAAGAACGACCGTGCGATCGCGTGGTCGTCCTCGAAGCCGGTACCCGCACCTGTCCGCAGGAACCCGCGCACGATCTGTGCCGGGGATGCGCCAGCCGGCGGAGGACCGTCCGGCTGGACCCGGACGGGTTGCAGTGCCGGCTCACCCACCAGCGAACCCTGCTGCACCGCACTGCTGGCAGGCAGCCCGCCGCAGGCGCTCAGCACTGAGGCCACCGCCACCACGACACAGAACCAGAACGGACGAACGCCCCTCACTCCTGCGCACCCCCCGGGACCGTGACGGGCCGGGTGACCAGCTCCCTCGACAGGCCTGACGGGGTTCGTTGCTCCTGCGGCCTCAGCGGCAGCGGAGAAGACTCAATCGGGACCCCGGTGTGGCGGGGCAGCGTCAGCCTGAAGCAGGACCCCACTCCGGGCTCACCCCAGGCGTGCAGCCAGCCCCCATGCAGCCTGGCGTCCTCCCGTGAGATCGCCAGCCCGAGCCCGGTGCCACCGGTGGTGCGCGCCCGGGCAGGGTCGGCACGCCAGAACCGGTTGAAGACGAGGGCGGCCTCGCCCGGGCGCAGGCCCACCCCGGCGTCACGGACGGACACGGCAACGGCATCGTCGTTGACGCCGAGCTGAACCCTCACGGGTAGGCCCTCGCCATACTCGATGGCGTTGGCGACCAGGTTCCGCAGGATGCGCTCGACCCGGCGCGGGTCGATCTCGGCAACGCACGGGCCGTCGGTCGGGAGAACCTCGAGGCGACTGCCACGGCGGGCGGCCAGCGCCGCCGTCGACTCGATGGTCCGCTCCAGAGTGGCACGCAGATCCGTGACCTCGACGTCGAGCGCCGCCGCCCCCGCGTCGAAACGGCTGATCTCCAGCAAGTCCGACAGCAGAGACTCGAAACGGTCAATCTCGTTGTGCAGCAGCTCTGCCGAGCGCGCCACGGAGGGATCGAAGTCCTGGCGGGTGTCGTGGATCAGGTCCCCGGCCATCCGGATCGTCGTCAGGGGGGTGCGCAGCTCATGCGAGACGTCGGAGACGAACCGCTGCTGCACCCGGGAAAGGTCCTCGAGCTGGCGGATCTTCTTCTGCAGGTTGTCGGCCATCGCATTGAAGGACTTGCCGAGCCGGGCGATGTCGTCCTCGCCGTGGGCGCGCATGCGCTCGTGCAACCGCCCCGAGGACAGCCGCTCTGCGACCAGCGCGGCGCGGCGAACCGGGTCGACGACCAGACGAGTCACCACAGAGGCCACCCCGCCCAGCAGAAGCACCAGGGCGATACCACCCAGCGCGAACGTCCGGCCCACGACGCGCAGGGTCTGCTGCTCCCGCTCGAGGGGGAACACGAAATACAGCTCGTACGGCCCCGCCGTGGGCAGGGTCACCCGCGACCCGACAATTGCCGCGGACACCGACGCGCCGTCGGCTGAGCGGATCGAGATGATCTGCACCTGCTGGTGGTTCGGGTCGCCGGCGATCGCTGCGCGTAGCCTGGCTGGCACGCTGCTCAGCCCGACGTCGCCCGAGAGCACGGTCGGGATGCTGGCTGGCCCGGTGTTGCGCCTGGCGCGGGTCAGGATCACCTCGCGGGACTGGTCTGCGCCCGGAGACGACAGCTGGCCCACCACGTCAAACGCGAGCTGAGTGAGGCTGACCGCGTCCATCCGTCCGGCGGAGTCGAATCGGGACTGGGCGGCACGGGTCTGAGACGTCGCCTCGGCGCGAGCCGTGAGGACCCGGTCGCTGACCAGTCCGTCGGCGATCCGCTGGTACAGATAAGAGCCGAGCATCAGGACGACGATAAGCCCGAGCAGCATGGTCGACACGATGACCCGCAGCTGCAGGGAGGAACGCCACAGGTGCAGCAGGCGGCGACCCGCCCGCTGGAGGGCGGGTCGGACTGCGCGCGACTGCCTCCCGAACGGTGACCCCAGCCCGCCACCCGCGCCGGCGAACCGCGACCGGGTCTGGCTGACCGGGCGACTCTGCGTGGACATGGCCTAAGGAAGACCCGCCCGATAGCCGACCCCGCGAACGGTCACCACGATCTCAGGGTGCTCGGGGTCGTGCTCGATCTTTGACCGCAGGCGCTGGACGTGGACATTGACCAGACGGGTGTCGCCGGCGTGACGATAACCCCAGACCTGCTCGAGCAGCACCTCGCGGGTGAACACCTGCCACGGCTTGCGGGCGAGGGCCACGAGGAGGTCGAACTCCAGCGGGGTCAACGCCAGGGGCTTGTCCTGGCGCTGCACCGAGTGGCCCGCGACGTCGATGAACAGGTCGCCGATCTGAAGCTGCTCAGGCTCCGGTTCGTCACCACGACGCAACCGGGCGCGCACGCGGGCGATCAGCTCCTGGGCCTTGAAGGGCTTCAAAACGTAGTCGTCAGCGCCGGACTCGAGCCCGACCACGACGTCGATGGTGTCGGTCCGTGCCGTCAGCATCACGATCGGGATACCGGACTCAGCCCGGATCCGGCGGCATACCTCGATCCCGTCGATCCCTGGCAGCATCACGTCCAGCAGGACGATGTCGGGACGACTCTCGCGAAACAGCGCCACTGCCGAGGTTCCGTTGGCGCAGTGCACGACGTCCAGACCCTCGTTGCGCAGGACGATGCCCAGCATCTCCGACAGTGCCAGATCGTCATCGACGACGAGTACGCGACCCTTCACACCTGCGTCCCTTCACACCTCTGCGCCAGTCCGCGCGAAGGCGGAGCTCACTGCATCGTCTCATGCACGGCGGAAGGCCCGTGGTGATACGCCCATGTCAGGGGTTCCCCCACCCACCGGGAGCAACCCGGCGCCAGGCAGTCGCTACACGTGAGATTCGACCCCAAGGCGATCATCGCCGCCGGGTGACGTTCAACTGTCGTGCGGCCGACTGCGACTCACCGCGAAGAAGACCAGGTAGACCAACCCTGCCACCACATACGAGACACACGCGGCAGCCTGCCACCCGTTGTGCCTGAGCTCGAGGAAGTGCCCACGCGGGGTGAACCACATGGGCCCGCTGACAAATACAGCACCGAGCACCACGGCGACGACATACCGGCGGCTCTGAACCATGACCAGCAGAGCGAGGACGGCCCACACCCAGTGGTGCGTCCACGAGACCGGAGAAGCCAGCAGCGACCCGAAGGCGACGCACACGAGCCCGTTCACGTCATTGCCCGCATCGATCTGGCGCTGTGCGGCGACCAGGCCCAAAGTCAGGGCACCGAGGGACAGAAGCACGGTGAGGACCGCTGGGGGCGAAAGGTCGTGCGACAGCCTCATGAGCACGGCGCTCAAGGACTGGTTGTCGCCTCCGATGAGCCACTCCGAGCCGAAGCGAGACAAGTTGACGAACCCACCGCTCCAGAACAGCCACGAGTCTCGTGGCGCGAACACGACACTGACGGCAACGGTGACGGCGAAAGCCGCAGCCGCCCGGGCAACGGCACCCCACTCCCGTCTGAGCATGAGGAAGAGGACCAAGGCGCCGGGCAGGATCTTGATCCCTGCGGCGAGGCCGATCAACATCCCCCGATACTTCGCGGGGACAACGAAGCAGTCAACGATGACCAGAGCGAGCAGCAGGAGATTGACCTGCCCGAGAAGAATTGTTCGCAGGAACGGCTCGAAGGCCAGGCCCACCAAGCCGACCGGTGCGGCGATCGCCAGATTCATCCGGAGGCGGCGGGCGCACACGACTATGACCACGACATAGCAGCCAATTGAGGCCGCCGTCAGCACCCCACGAGCCGTGGCGGCTCCCAGCAGATGCAGGGGAAGGAAGAGCAACGCGGCGAATGGCGGGTAGGTGAAGGGCAGTCCATGAACGCTCACAGAGTAGAGAGGCTCGTGGCCCATCATCGCGGCGGCCCCACGGGCATATACGTCGAGATCGACCCAGATGCCCTTGTGGATCCCTGCCCATTTTAGCCAGACGAGAGCACAGACCGCGCCGGCCACAGTCAGATAGGCCAGCGAAGGCCTCCTGCTGGCCACCGGCTGTTGCACCGTTACCTCCCCGACCATCATCGCCTGTCGGGGGTCGGATGTCTGGAAGATGTCCGAAGACGACGGTATGCCGCCCGCTCAGTGAGCGGACGGCATACCGTCTGTTGCTGTTGCGTGCGCGGGACGCGAGGGGTCAGTAGCGGTACGCGTCCGCCTTGTACGGGCCTGCGACGTCGACTCCGAGGTACTCGGCCTGGACCTTGGTCAGCTCGGTGAGCCGCACGCCCAGCGCGTCCAGGTGCAGGCGGGCGACCTTCTCGTCGAGGTGCTTGGGCAGCACGTAGACCTCGTTCTTGTAGTCGCCAGGCTTGGTCCACAGCTCGATCTGGGCCATCGTCTGGTTGGTGAACGAGTTCGACATCACGAAGCTCGGATGACCGGTGGCGTTGCCGAGGTTCAGCAGCCGCCCCTCGGACAGCACGATGACCGAACGGGTCTCGCCTGCATCATCAGAGGGGAAGGTCCACTCGTGCACCTGAGGCTTGATCTCGGTCTTGGTGATGCCGGGGATCCTGGCCAGGCCGGCGATGTCGATCTCGTTGTCGAAGTGACCGATGTTGCCGACGATCGCCTTGTCCTTCATCCGGCGGATCTGGTCGGCGGTCAGCACGTTGAAACAGCCGGTCCCGGTGATGAAGATGTCAGCGGTGGCGATGACGTCCTCCATCATGGCGACCTGGTAGCCATCCATCGCCGCCTGAAGCGCGCAGATCGGGTCGATCTCGGTGACGATGACCCGGGCGCCCTGGCCCCGCAGCGACTCGGCGCAGCCCTTGCCCACGTCGCCGTAGCCGGCCACGACCGCCACCTTGCCACCGATCAGGGTGTCGGTGGCGCGGTTGAGCCCGTCGATCAGCGAGTGCCGGACGCCGTACTTGTTGTCGAACTTGGACTTGGTGACCGAGTCGTTGACGTTGATCGCCGGGAAGAGCAGGCGCCCCGCGTTCTGCATCTCATAGAGGCGGTGCACCCCGGTGGTGGTCTCCTCGGTCACGCCTTTGATACCGGCCGCGACCGTGGTCCACTTCGTGGGATCCGCGGCCATGGTGTTGCGGACAGTCTCGAGAACGACCTGCCAGTCCTCCGGGTCGTCCTCGGCGGCGGTGGGGACCCTACCGACGGCTTCCCAGTCGCGGCCGTTGTGGATGAGCAGGGTGGCGTCGCCGCCGTCGTCCAGGATCATGTTGGGACCGGTCGACCCGGCGAAGTCCGCCGGCCAGGTCAGGATCTGCTCGGTGCACCACCAGTACTCCGGCAGCGTCTCGTCCTTCCAGGCGAACACCGGGACGCCCTGCGGGTCCTCCGGGGTGCCGTGCGGGCCCACCACGGCTGCCGCGGCGGCCTCGTCCTGGGTCGAGTAGATGTTGCAGGAGGCCCAGCGAACCTCCGCGCCGAGCGCGGTGAGGGTCTCGATGAGCACGGCGGTCTGCACGGTCATGTGCAGCGAGCCGGCTATTCTCGCGCCGGTGAGGGGCTTGCTGGTTCCGAACTCCTCGCGCAGAGCCATCAGGCCGGGCATCTCGTGCTCGGCCAGGCGCAGCTGGTGACGGCCGGTCTCGGCGAGACCCAGGTCGCGAACCTTGTAGTCGAAAGGCATAGGAAAACTCTCCCTGTTCATTGGACTGTGTGTCATGGGTTGGCTGACCCGGCGTAGCCCATCTGGGCACATCGCGGGTCATCACCCACGCCGACAGTGCCCCTAGTCTAGGGCGAAACTCCTGGAGGTCGCCATGTCCACCCTTCCCGCCGAGCGGTCCGTCGACGCCGGCAACCCGGGATACCGCGTCTGTCCGCTCTGCGAGGCGACCTGCGGCCTCGAGCCCACCATCGAGGCCGGCGCCATCAGCAACGTCCGCGGCGACCGTGATGACGTGCTCAGCAAGGGGTTCATCTGTCCCAAGGGCGCGGCGTTCGGCCACCTCGACAACGACCCCGACCGGTTGCGCTCGCCGATGGTCCGCGACGGCGAGCAGTGGCGGGAGGCCGGCTGGGACGAGGCGTTCGCGCTGGTGGCGGCCGGTCTGGGCAAGGTGGTCGCCGCCCACGGGCGCCAGAGTGTCGGGCTCTACCTCGGGAACCCGAACGTGCACACCCTGGCCGGGGGGCTGTATGCCGCGGGGCTGGCCCGCGCGCTCGGCTCGCCGAACATCTTCTCCGCCTCGACCGTGGACCAGATGCCCAAGCACGTCTCCTGCGGGCTGATGTTCGGCGACCCGCTGGCCATCCCGGTGCCCGACCTGGACCGGACCGACTTCCTGCTGATCCTGGGTGCGAACCCGCTGGAGTCGAACGGCTCGCTGGCAACTGCGCCCGACTGGCCCGGACGCCTCAAGGCACTGCGGGCGCGCGGCGGGCGACTCGTCGTGGTCGACCCGCGCAGCACCCGGACGGCGGCTCTGGCCGATATGCACCTGGCGATCCGGCCGGGCACCGACTCCTACCTGCTGGCCGCGCTGACCACCGAGATCATGGGCTCGGGCCTGGTCGCCCTGGGCGGCCTGGCCGATCGCGTGTCCGGGCTGGACGAGCTGCCCGGGATGCTCGCCGGCTTCACCCCTGAGCTGGCCGGGCAGATCTGCGGGATCGCCCCCTGGGCGATCAGGGCGCTGGCGCGCGACCTTGCCGCCGCGCCCACGGCTGCGGTCTATGGGCGGATCGGCACGTCGACCACGCAGTTCGGCACCATCGCCTCATGGCTGGTGGACGTCCTCAACGTGCTGACCGGGAACCTCGACCGCCCGGGCGGCGCGATGTTCGCGCTGGCCCCGCATCGCCGTCGCGGGACTGGCAGCGGGCAGGGTTTCCGGCTCGGGCGCTGGTCCAGCCGGGTCCGCAGCGCCCCCGAGGTCAAGGGTGAGCTTCCGGCCGCTGTCATGGCCGAGGAGATGTCGACTCCTGGCGAAGGGCAGATTCGGGCCATGATCACCGTCGCCGGCAACCCGGTGCTGTCCACCCCCGGCGGCGCGGCCCTGGACGCGGCGATGGCCGATCTGGTTTTCATGGTCGCGGTCGACCCCTACCTCAACGAGACGACCCGGCGCGCCGACGTGATCCTGCCGCCACCACCGCCGAGCCGGTCAGCCCACTACGACCTGGCCTTCGGCGACCTGGCGATCCGCAACACGGCACGCTTCAACCCCCCGAGCCTGCCTCTGGAGGATGGTCAGCTCGACGAGCCGACGATCCTGGCGCGGCTGACGCTGATCGCGCTGGGTGAGCCGGACGCGCCCGCCCGGTCGGTGGACGACGCGGTGGTCAGGCAGACCCTGACAAAGGCGGTGCAGGACCCGAGCTCCGCTGTGCACCAACGTGATCCCGCAGAGCTCGCGACGCTCCTGGATGGCTCGAACAGCACGGAGCAACGCCTGGACATGCTCCTGCGGCTGGGCGCCTACGGCGACGGCTTCGGCAACGGGCCCGGCTACGTCGACGCCGGCGACCCTGCCGGCCCTCGCCGGACAGGTCTCAGCCTCCAGGCCCTGACCGAGGCTCCGCACGGGATCGACCTCGGCCCCCTGGAACCACGTATCCCGGAGATCCTCAAGACACCGTCGGGTCGAGTCGAGCTGGCACCACAGCAGATTCGCCAGGACCTCGACAGGCTCAGAGCCGGCATCGACGAACGCCGGGACGGCCTGGTCCTGATCGGCCGGCGGCACCTGCGATCGAACAACAGCTGGATGCACAACCTGGCCGTGCTCAACTCCGGAAGCAACACCTGCACGTTGCAGATGCACCCCGACACCGCGGCCGGGCTGGGGGTCGCAGATGGCGACGACGCCCGCGTCACCAGCCGCTGCGGGGAGGTGACCGTCCCGGTCGAGGTGACCGACGGCATACGGGCTGGGGTGGTCTCGCTGCCGCACGGCTGGGGTCACTCCGCCGGCGGCACCCGCGGCGCGGTCGCGGCAGCGCGCCCGGGAGTGAACACCAACCTGCTCACCGACCCGCTCTCGCTGGACCCGCTGTCGGGCACCTCGGTCCTGAACGGCATACCGGTCACCGTCGAACCCGCACGGGCCTGAACCTCCTCAGTCCTGAGAACCTTGCCAGGAGGCCAGGTCCAGGTCGCCGCGGTCGAGGTCAGGTTCAAGGTAGATCATCAGACGCAGCCCCGGCACGGACTCACGCGCGCGCTGCTCGGCGGCGTCGAGGGCTGCCGCGATCTGGTTCCCGCAGTCCGCTGCACCCACGGCCAGCTTGGCGCAGACCAGCAGCTCCTCCGGCCCCAGGTGCAGCGTCCGCAGATGAATGACCCGCGCGACGGCAGACTCCGGGTCGCCGACGAGAGCGTCCTTGATGGCCACGACCTTGTCGGTGTTGGCGGCCTCGCCCACCAGCAGCGACTTCATCTCGACGGAGAGAACGATCGCGACAGTCACCAGGAGCGTGCCGATCAGGGCAGTGCCGGCAGCGTCCCAGACGCCGTTGCCGGTGACCAGGGTCATGCTGACGCCGACCATCGCGAAGACCAGGCCAACCAATGCGGCGAAGTCCTCGAGCAGCACGACGGGCAGCTCAGGCGCCTTCGCGGTGCGAACGAACTCGATCCACGAACGCTGACCACGGACGCGGTTGCTCTCCACGATGGCCGTGTGGAAGGAAAGGCTCTCCAGCCCGATCGCGACGAGGAGCACCACGATCGGCACCCACCGCCACTGCGTGATCGGCTCGGGGTGCTCGAACTTGTGCCACGCCTCGTAGAGC
The DNA here is from genome assembly GCA_014377705.1 of Dermatophilaceae bacterium. Classification (GTDB taxonomy): domain Bacteria; phylum Actinomycetota; class Actinomycetes; order Actinomycetales; family Dermatophilaceae; genus UBA4719. Next base: position 19,495 of record JACMPC010000083.1, on the reverse strand, counting down.
GCAAAGAGCCCGCCGACCGTGAACAGCACGATCGCGACGATGAACGCGTAGACGTACCGCTCCCGGCCGAAGCCGAACGGGTGCAGTGGCGTGGCCTCGCGTCGGCTCCGCTTGCCCCCGATCAGCAACAGGGCCTGGTTGCCGGAGTCGGCCACCGAGTGCACCGACTCGGCCAGCATCGAGCTGGATCCGGTCAGCAGGAAGGCGACGAACTTCGTGATCGCGATGCCGGTGTTGGCCAGCAACGCCGCCACGATCGCCCTGGTACCGCCTTCGACCGACATGAGCGCCAGCCTAGTGCGGGTCGAGCTCGAGGCCGAGCAGCGCGTTCTCCACGACCTCGCAGAGCGCCGGGTGGATCCAGTACTGCCCGTGGGCCATCTCGGTGACCGTCTGTCCCAGCGACATCCCTTGGATCAGCGGCTGGATCAGGATGGACGCCTGGTGGCCCATCAGGTGCGCCCCGAGCAGCTCGCCGGTGGCCGGGTCCGCGATCACCGTGCAGACCCCTGTGGTGTCCTCCATCGCCCAGCCGTATGCCGTGTCGCCGTACGCCTGAGTCTTGGTGACATACCTGCGGCCACGGGTGGTGAGCTGCTCCTGCGTCAGTCCGACACTGGCGATCTGCGGGGAGGTGAAGACCGCCAAGGGGACGTAGCGGTGGTCAAAGCTTCGCAGGTCGCCGGGGTGGGTGAGGTTGTGGGCGACGACCCGGGCCTCGTGGTTGGCGACGTGCTTGAGCTGGTGCGCGCTGGACACGTCTCCCAGGGCCCAGACCCCCTCGACGTTGGTACGTCCGTGGGCGTCGACGGTGACCCGGCCGTCCCGGTGGGTGGCGATGCCGGCGAGCTCCAGCCCCAGGTTGACGGTGTTGGGCACCCGCCCGGTGGCCACCAGCAGGACGTCGCCGATCACCTGGCTGCCATCGGCAAGGTCCAGGCACACCTGAGCTGCGTCACCGCTGACCCTGGTCAGCTTCGCGTCCAGCCTGACGTCCCACTGCTGCCGCGCGATCGCGGTGAAGCGTGCCGAGATCTCGGCACCGAGCTTGCGCAGCAACCCGCCGCTGCGCGCGACCACCGTGACCTGGCTGCCGAGGGCCGAGAACACGTGTGCGAACTCCGCACCGCTGAAACCGGATCCGAGGATGACCAGCCGTTTCGGCAGCTCGTCCAAACGCATCACGGTGTCGGAGGTGTGGAACGGCACCCCGGACTGCGCGACCGCATCGGGCACCGTCGGGTGGGCGCCGGCCGCGATCACGATCTGGTCGGCGGTGATCTCGACCCCGCTGTCGTCCCCGGTGTCGATCCGCAGTCTCCTGGCCCCGATGAAGCTGGCATGGCCCAGGAACGCCGTCGTGTTCGGGCCGTTGACGCGATAGTCCCGCCCGCCCGCTGCGATCGGGTCGATCCGGCCGAAGACGCGGTCCCGGATGTCCCGCCATCGCACGCCATCCAGGGTCGCGTCGATACCAAAAGTGGCTGCGTGGGTGACGGTGTTGGCCACGTCGGCGGCGTAGACGTACATCTTGGTGGGGATGCAGCCCACGTTCAGGCAGGTGCCGCCGAAGGTACCGGCCTCGACGATCGCGACGCGCTTGCCGTCGAAGTCGGGGGTGACCAGGGCGTTGCCCGAGCCGGTGCCGATGATTGCCAGATCGAAGTGAGCCACCCGTGAAGGCTAGCCGCCCCGCCGCCCTCCACCTGCCGCCCTTCGCCTGCCCGACCTGAACCCTCTGGATGGCGTCCGGCACCCGCCCTGTGTCGGGACCCATCCGTAGGATGCGACAACAGGCAAAGCAGCCCCTGGCGCGGCCGGGGCTGCCGGCCATGGACGTGACGCCTTTGGCAGCATGTCTGCAGAGCGGCGAAGGCCCGACGGATCAGCCGACCAGGCAGAGGAGCACAACGATGGGCAAAGCGAATCGACAGCGGCGCAAGATGAAAGAGAAGGCACGCAAGCACGCAACGCCCCGGAGCTCGGGCGACACCTTATGGGCGCCGGGCGACCAGCCGACCCGTGAGGAGCAGGCCTCGCTCGCCGTCTCGTCGGCCCTGCGCGCGCTGGCTTACGGTGACAGGAGGGCCTTCGAACTGGCCTCGGCACGGGTGGCCGACCGGCCGGGCGCGGCGGGCTGGCGCAGGACTACCGAACGCCTGCTTGCCGACCACCTGCAGTCCGCGGTCTCCGGGGCCTGGCACCAGGGGTGGCAGCCAGCCGACCTGGTTCGGGTCGCATCGCGCCAGCTGGGCAAACGGCATGTCAGCCTGACCCGTGACGCGATAGCAGCCCAGATGCAGCAGTACACCCCGGCAACCATCGACCCGCGCTGGACGTCCCAGCTGACCGATTGCGAGGCACGGGCCTGGTGGCGAGCCGACCAGAACCACCTGCAGGCCTGGGCCGAGGTCCAGAACACAGAGTGGCCGGTGGCGGTCACCTGCGTGCTTGAGGTGCTGGACCTCATCGGCGGCCTCCCGAAGCTGGAGAAGCTGACCCCGATCCCCGGCACAGCGCTCCCGTCCGCCTCCACTGCGCGTCTTCAGAGGGCTGCCATCAGCGAGCGGGTCCTCACCCGGATCCGGGCGCTGCTGGCCAAGGCCGAGTCGAGCACCTTCCCTGCTGAGGCCGAGACGTTCACGGCCGGCGCCCAGGCGCTGATGGCCAGGCACAGCATCGACCACGCGCTGCTGGCGGCCCTCGACCAGAGCTCTTCCGAGGACCCGACCGGCCGCAGGATCGGCATCGACAACCCCTATGAGGTGCCCAAGGCGATGTTGCTCGGGGCGGTCGCCGAGGCGAATCGCTGTCGCACCGTCTGGAGTCGTGATCTCGGTTTCAGCACAGCCATCGGATTCCCTGCCGACCTGGACGCCGTCGAGCTGTTGTTCACCTCATTGCTCGTCCAGGCCACCACTGCGATGGCGAAGGCCGGGTCCCGGACCGATCACTACGGCCGCTCACGGACCCGAGCCTTCCGTCAGTCGTTCCTGACCGCCTACGCCTCACGGATCGGCCAGCGGCTCACCGAGACAACAGGGCAGCAGACCACCAAGGCGGCCACCGAACCCGCCGGCCAGAACCTGCTCCCCGTGCTCGCCGCACGCAGCGAGGCCGTCGATGAGGCGGTCAGCGCCATGTTCCCGGAGATGATTAACCATGTCGTGGGGTCGGTCACCAACAGGGAAGGCTGGTTCTCCGGTCTCAGCGCCGCAGACCGGGCCGCCCTGGGCGACGACGGGGCGCTCCTGGACAAAGCCAACTGACCAGCGGGCCGCCCGCCGTCGGCCGACCCGCATTTGCGACAGACGCTCCGAACCGCCGAACCCAGATATGTCAACCGATTCACCGCGCGCTGTCTGGGTGTGTCAAGCGATTTACCGCACGCTCCCCAGGTGTGCGGTGAGTCGTCGGTTAGTCGCGGGTGCGGTCCCGGAGGTCTGCTACGTGGGGGGAGATCGCGGGGTCCAGGCCCAGGCCGATGGCGAGGTACGTCGCCGCGAAGTCCGTCTGAGCGACCTGACCCGCCAGACGCACCAGCGGGTGGCCCGGCTCCGCGGTCACCGTCGAGACCCGAACGCCCGCGTCGTGGGCCGTCTGCAGGACCGCGTCGGTCAGCGCCTCGATGTCCTCCCGCGCCCGGGTGATCGTCACCGGAGGTGCGTCGCGCAGCAGCAGCAGACCCAGACGCGGCTGAGCCGGACCGTCCAGGAAAGGATCCGCGAAGATGTCGGGAGCGGCCCGCCGGGCGCCCGCGCCTCGCCCACCACCAGCGGTGAACGGCCCATCGAAGCAGGCCACGATCTGAGAGGCGGCGTCCGGAAGCTCGCCGGCGGTTGCCGGAATGCGAGCGGGGCGGGCCAGCATGGAAGCTGCCCGCCCGGCCGCCACACCGTTCAGCGGACCATCGCCCAGGACGACGGGGATGGTCTCGGCCAGCTGAATCGCCAGGATCTTGGCGGGATTGACAAAAGACTCCGAGCGCGGGCGACAGGCATCAGCGTGCAGATCCAGCCGGTCGGCCGCGTCGGACAGCACCGACTCACCGGCCTCGATCAGGCCAAGCGCATCGGCTGCCATGATCACCGGCGTCAGCAGCGACCACAGGGCTGTCCGCGACGAGGTCCGGCCACGTCCGACATCGATGTGCACCCCTCGGGCGCGGGCGCAGACCTCGGCCAGCGGGGAGTCGGCGGCACCCACCGTGAGCAGTGAGGCACCTCGGCGCGCAGCCTCGGCCGCCACCGCCAGCGGTCCCGGTGCCCGCCCCGAGAGGGACACTGCCACCACGAGGTCCAGCGGACCGACCCAGCCGGGGAGTGGCAGGTTGTGCCGTACGGTGACCGGCACCGGCGACCTCGGCTCGGCCAACAGCTCGAGCACGTCTGCCACGACCGCCGACCCGCCCAGCGACGCCACCAGGAGGGATCGGGGTCGATCCCCGCCTGCCACCCGCTCGATCCCGGCCTCACGGGACAACGTGACAGCCTGACGGACCTGGGCACCAGCGGTTGCCAACGCCATCAGGGTACCGCGGGAGTCATGCTCAGCAATGTAGTCGGGATCGTTCAGCAGCGCTTCGTCGAGCATCGGTGCCATTGACTGACCACCGAATCAGTCTGCGAGCAAACGGGACTCATCGACCAGAAGCACCGGGACGCCCTCTTCGACGCGATAGGCCCGGCGACACTGCGTATTCGTGCACTGCAGCTCGGGGCCGCCTGGACCGGAGCCGTCCGAGAGTGTGGACCGGCACTGCGGGCAGCGCAGAATCTGTCGAAGCCATGGCTCGATCGCCGGACGGGTCGGGTCGCAGGGGGATGCGGCAGCAGAAGTTCCGCTTACTTTGGTCATCAGCTCTCTCCTCGCAACGACGTCCAGAACATCATCCCGCACCTGCTGCATGGCCGGGATGTCAACAGCCTCCACGTTGAGCCGCAGCAGGGGCTCGGTGTTGCTGGCTCTCAGGTTAAACCACCACATCGGTGCCCCCCGGTGGGTGACGGTCATGCCGTCCAGCTCGTCGAACTCCACGTCCTGGCCCTCTGCCTGCCCCCACGCCCGGGCCCATTGCCTGACCTCGGCGATGGCTGCCCCGGCATCGGCGACAGTCGAGTTGATCTCGCCGGAGGCGACATACCGGCTGAACTCCGCGGCCATCTCGGACAGGGGGCGTGACTGCTCGCCCAGGGCAGCCAGGACATGCATCGCGGCGAGCATGCCGGTGTCGGCGAACCAGAAGTCGCGGAAGTAGTAGTGGGCAGAGTGCTCACCGCCGAATACCGCCTGAACACGGGCCATCTCGTCCTTGATGAACGAGTGGCCGACCCGGGTCCGGACAGCGGTTGCCCCCGCCTCACCGATGAGCTCGGGCACCGCGGCCGATGAGATCACGTTATAGACGATCGTGGCGTCCCGACCGGCGGCTCGCTCCTTGGCGACCTCGCGGGTCCCGACCAGAGCGGTGATCGCGGAGGGGCTGACCGGTTGACCCCGCTCGTCCACCACGAAACAGCGATCGGCGTCACCGTCGAAGGCCAGCCCGAGATCCGCGCCGTGGGCCAGCACCGCAGCCTGAAGATCCACCAGGTTCGCGGGATCCAGCGGGTTGGCCTCGTGGTTGGGGAACGTCCCGTCCAGCTCGAAGTACAGCGGTATGACGGTCAGCGGCAACGCGGCCAGCCCCGCCTCGGTGCCCAGCACCGCCGGCACGGTGTGACCGCCCATGCCGTTGCCTGCATCGACGACCACGGTCAGCGGCCGCAGGTCGCTCAGGTCGACCAGACCCCTCAGGAACTGCGCGTAGTCAGCCAGGACGTCTCGCTCGCCGATGTCGCCGGCAGGCACTTCTGCCGCTAGCGCAGCCGGGGCCCCGCCTGAGTCCAGCAGCGACTGGGCCAGCGCGCTGATCTGGCCCAGCCCGGTGTCCTGCCCGACCGGACGCGCACCGGATCGGCAGAGCTTGATGCCGTTGTACCGCGCCGGGTTGTGGCTCGCCGTGAACATCGCACCGGGAACGTCAAGCGCACCGCTCGCGTAGTAGAGGCCGTCTGTCGAGCACAGCCCGATGAGGGTGACATCCAGTCCGTGCGCGGCCGCCCCTTCAGCGAAGGACCGCGACAGGCCGGGGGACGACTCGCGCATGTCATGTCCCACGACGATCGAGGTGGCGCCGTCCGCGATGGCGACGACGCGGGCGAAAGCCGAGCCGATGGCGAAGGCGACGGCGTCGTTCAGCTGCTGCGGCACCAGGCCGCGCACATCATACGCCTTGATGAATTCGGAAAGTCTTGGAGCGCTCACGCGCCTCAGCCTATCTATCGCGCAGGATACGCAGGTGGCCGCGGCGACCGGTCTCGATCGTGCCATGCGTCTCCGCCTCGGATCGCCGGCCCACCGAGGCGACGGCGCCGGAGCCCAGACGGGGCCTGCCCGCCTCGCGCACCGCATCAGCCAGGGCCAGCAGGTCGTCCTGGGTCGGGCCGGGGTCCGCGAACTCCGTCAGGAGCCGGATGACGTCCCAGCCACGCGGAGCGGTCAGGCCTTTGGCGTGCACCACGCACAGGTCGTAGGTGTGCGGCTCCGCGTAGGTAGCCAGCGGACCCAGAACTGCGGTCTGGTCGGAGTAGACATAAGTCAGCGTCGCCACGGCACCACCAGAGCACGCCGTACGGGAACACTGACGCGACAGACTCACGAATGGACCCTATTCCCCGACAACGGCTTTCGACGTATCACCACGCCGTAGACTGCTGCCATGAGCTCTGCGAGCGCACACTTTCGCCCTCGCCGGGACCGTCACGGCCGCGGACATCGTGGCCCGATGGCCTGGCCACCGGTCCCGGCGATGGCCACCCGGGCGGAGCAGTTCGACGAGCTCGTCCTCGACGCGGCAAGCCGTATGGAACACCAAGCCGGCGCCGCGCTGGGCAGCCTCGAGTTCGCGGTCGAGGACGTGCCGCCCAGTGATCCCGCCCCCTGGGAGTCCTCCGATGTGCCGCTTGGCCGGTTGTTCGCCGCCCAGGGCAAGCTGCCGGCCCGGATCGTCCTCTACCGCCGACCGGTCGAGACCCGGACCACCGACGCTCGCGAGCTTGCCGCCCTGATCAACGACGTCATCGTCGAGCAGGTGGCCGCCCTGCTGGGTGTCGACCCCCGCGACCTCGATGCTGGATACGACCCCGAAGGCAACTAGTCACGCAGCTGACGCAACGGCGACGGGGTGGCGGTCAAGATCAGATCCGTCAGCGGCGTGAGACTCAGCATCGATCCGGCGGCGTCAGTAACAGCCGTCAGCACGCCAGCCCGGACGACCCCGCTCAAAGGGGTGACCCACACCGACTGGGCCCCGCCTGACGAAGGCCCCTTCAACGAGACCATGGACACCGAGTCCGCAGCGATAACGACCTGCTTCGTGCTGACCCCACCATTCGGCCTCACCGTGGTCACCCGAACAGTGGCAGGCCCTGTGGTCGCCACAAGGTTCAGCCGCTGAGCGAACCCAGTGACCGAGGATGCTGGCAGAGCCATGCCGGCCAGCGTCCTGATCGGCGCGGAGGCGGCAGCCCAGGCCAGGTCCGAGGGGCCGCTGGGGGTTCGACGGCTGTCCACCATCACCCCGGCGACGACGGGAACGTCTGAGCGGACCTGAACCCCGTAGACCCCCGGTGGCAGTGCGCCGAGATCGATGTCGCGGGTGCTGCCGGGTCCTACCCTTGTGACCGCGTTCGCCTGCAGAGGCCTCGGCCCACGGGGGGTCAGCACCCGGGACTGGACGACCGCCTCGCTGTCCCCCGGCACGGCAACCCTCAGGCTCGCCCGACCATCGATCGGGACCCCCGCGATGACCTGCTCACGTGCCGGGCCCGTCACCGGCGCGGCGTCATCACCGCCTCGGGGCACGAGCCCGTCGAGCCAGCTGTCGCTCAGCACCGCGGCGACCTTGCCACCCCGGGCGATGACGTGCACAACCGGCGATGCTTCGGCCGCGGCGATGGCATCGAGCAGGATCACCGTGCGCCCGTGCCCGGCGACGACGACTCCCTGGCCGTTGGGCGACCTGGCCGGGCCCCCGGCCCCGAAGACACGCACGTCGACGGTCACCGGGTTGGCCCCGGGGTTGGACAGGACCAGATGTTCCAGCCGGCCGGGGGCGGCGCCTCCGGCGATGAGCCACGAGGACGCGGCTGCGGGCATACAAGCCGATGTGACAAACCTGCGGGCATCGCCTGTTGCGATCCAGGACCATTGTGTGGCAACGGTTCCCGGAGCCAGCTCGCCAGACCCCGTGACCATCGCCGAGCGGGCCTCCGACAGCCGAGCCGACACGACCTGTCCACGTAGGGTGACCGGCGCACCCCAGACTCCGCCCGGCGGAAGCCCGCTGACCGTCAGTGACCCCTTGCCCTTGCCAGGGGTGAACCCCGGGGGCAATGATGCGACCGGGGCCGCGGCCGCCATCACCGCAACGGTCTGGGCAGCAGAGTCCTTCAAGCCCCCGACGCCGAGAGCCTCGGGACCGGGACAGATCGAGACCGTCCGGGTTACCGGGTCTGCGAGGGCTCTCGTCACCGTTCGCGGGCTCGCCGCGGGTGCCACGTTGATCGACGCCGGCAGGTGGTCGGCGCCCAGGATCAACCCCGCGCCGACGGCGACGAGTCCGGCGGTCCGCCCTATGGCGAGCGACCGAGGCAGGCCCCTCATGGTGTTCCCCGCGGGCGGGTCGAGCCGAACGGAGCGGCCAGAAACAGCACCACGAGCAGCAGCCCCAACTGCGCCCAGCGCCACCGATGCTGAATCGGCTTGAGGGTGATGCTCAGCGCACCGGCGGTGGAAGGCAGCGCGTATGTCGGCTGCGCGGCGCCCGCAATGGCCTCGAGCCGGCGGCCCGCGAAGGTCACCCGCGCATGCTCTGCCCACGCTCTGGGCTCAGCCACGACGAGCCGGCGGCCGGCCGCGGCGGTGGCCGCCCCTGCCGCACCTGCCGGGCCGACGGCGACTACGGTCCGCCCGTGGTCGCCGGTGACAGCGATCGACGCCAGCGGCGCACCCAGGGGGTCGACAAGCCGAAGCCGCGACGAGCTCACCCCGTTCCCGCGTGGCAGGACACGCCACAGAATCAGCCCACGGTTGTTGCTGAGCCTGGTCATGCCCGCGGTGGCATCCAGCTGGGAGACCAGCGGGTCCGCCGGAGTACCGTGCAGAGCCACGAACCCGACCCCAAGATCGGCGAGCCTGTCGTGGGCGGCATGGGTCGACGACGGGTCGGTGTCCCCGACAGTGCTCTTGACTGCGGCTGCCAACAACGGGTCGGGCGTGGCCACAGTCCCCGGCAGATCGCGAGCAGCCGGGCCGGGCTCAGCGCCCACCAGGCGGTACCCGATGGTGTCCGGGTCCCTGGTCAAAGCCAGCAGCCGGTTGCCCCACGTGCCGTGAGCCTGGTCTGCCGCCACGGCAGGGATGCGGGGCTGCTGGGGGGAGACCGCCTCGCCGACCCCGAGACGCCCTGCCATCGCCATGCTGGCCATGACTCCCACAACAGCTGCCGCCGCAACGGCGTGAACCAGGATCTTGCGCAGTCGGGGACGGGAGAGTGACAGCCGTCCCGGACCCCTGCAATAGGCGCGAAGCGCGGCCGCGATCAGTGCCAGGGCAGCCAGGTCGAGCCCCGTGCCCGGCCAGACGGTGATCGGCGCCCCCGCACCGGCCAGGTCCTGGGGAATCCGACCGATGATGACGTGTGGCGAGGCTACGCCCAGAGCCAGGCCGGAGGCAGCCAGGACCGCGAACACCGTCATCGCCGGCGCGCCGATCTCACGACGGGACATAGCCAGGAGCCCCGCCAGCACGATAGGCACCGACAGCAGCACCGGATATGAGCCGGGGCCACCCGGATGCAACAGCTCGAGCTGCCATGGCGCAGCAGTCGGGCCGTGCCACACCGTCAGCCCGGGACCGGACAGCAGGAGCAGGGGGTTGTCGACCAGCTGCCGGATCCATGGCCCCAGCAACCCCACTGGCACCAGTAGAAGCACCAGGGCGCTCAGCCGGGCGCGGCCGCGACCGACGATAAGCAGGACAAGGCTTCCGAGGGCTCCGAGCAAGGCCAGGGCAGGGTTGAACGCGCCGGTCACACCGAGCGCCAGTGCCGCGCCGAAGATCACCGGGACGCTCGCGAAACGCCTCGCGGCGCAGACGAAGCCGGCAGCGACCACGGGCAGCAGAATGTGCGCGACGACGGCGCCGAGACGTCCGCCGGCAACCGCTGTGGTCAAGGTCGCCAGCGAGGCCCAGGCCAGCCCTGCCCATGCCCTCGGCCAGGGCGCACGGGTCACGACCCTGGCCCCGAGGTATGCCGTCCCCGCGGAGAGTGGGATGGCCACCGCGAGAAGCCAGGCGATTGCGACGCCGACCGAGGACGCCGAGAGGTCGATGAAAGGCAGCTGCTCGAGAACCCAGGCGCCCGCGGCCAGGACAGGCAGATAGGGCGCGGACTCCAGGGCGTTACCCAGTCCTGCGCCGTGCCAGCCATCGAGCCATCCGTGCCACAGCTCGGAGGCGTTGCCGGACGCCGCCAGCAGCTCTCCACCGGTGAGGCCAAGACCACTCGGGCTCAGCGCCCCGAACAGCGAGCGCCAGCTCACCGCCGCGAGCAGGACGCCGGCCATCACCGCCAGAGAGCCGGGGTGACGCAGGATCCGCGCGGTGCCCCTCACCGGCTTCTCCGGCTGCTCAGCCTCCTCGGAGGCTGGTCCGCTCTCCGGAGTCTGCGAGCCGGCGGCGGCGTCACCGCCAGACCAGCCGGACCGGGCGGAACCGAAGAGCACCCCCTCACGGATGGTGTCCATAGTCTGGCCGAAGCCAGCCTGCGTCGTCGCGAAGAGCCCGCGCAGGTCGCGCCGTCGGACCCTGCGGGTCCCGCGCGAACGCCACCTCGCCGCCAGCGGACGCCATGGGGTCATCACCGACCCGACATCACTCAGCTCGGTCCAGGCGACCCTCGGGCGCTTGGCCAGCAGCAGGACGACCGCCGAGCCGACGCTGGCCAGGACTATCCAGATCGCCAGGAAGGGGGCGGCATACAGGGAGCATCTGGCGAGGGCAACCTGGCGGCCGTGCCTGCGGTCCCGCCGTCTGGCGGTCTCCGCCGAGAGGTCAGGGGAGCGTAGCCCGGTGGTTGAAGCAGCCACCTCGCGCATCCGGGCACTGGGCGCGACGACGACCCGGTGGCCCGCCAGCTGCGCACGCCAGCAGAGGTCAAGGTCGTCCCGGAACTGCCCGAACGCCGGGTCGAACCCGTGGAGCTCGTCGAAGACGTCACGACGGATGAGCATCCCGGAGGTGCTGACGCCCAGCACGTCGTTGCGGTCATCATGCTGGCCCTGATCCCGCTCGCCCCGCGCGGGGCCACCCACCCGGCGGCCCGAGCGGGTGATCACCCAGCCAACCTCCAGGAGCCGGCACGGGTCGTCCCAGCTGACCAGCTTGGGGCCGGCGACGCCCACAGACGGTGATCGTCGGGCCGCATCCAGCAGATGGGCCAGGGAGTAGGTTGCAGCGGCGCTGTCGTCGTGCAGCAGCCAGAGCCATTCGGCGCCCTCGTCACCGCTGCACGAAGCCGACTCGCCGCGGAGGTGAGCGACGGCCAGACCCACTGCCTCACCGAACGTGGTCCCGGCCGAACCGGAGACCGTCGCGATGTCGCCGATGACCTGACGGATCCGCGCGTGCCTGGCAGCGATCCGGAGGCTGTCATCGGTAGAGCCGGTGTCAACGATGACCAGCCGGTCCAGCCTGCGCGTCTGGAGCGCGAGCGCGTCCAGGCACTCCTGCAACCATGCTGCACCGTTGTGAATGACCAGGATTCCGGTGAGTACCACTGGCCGCACCACCGAATGCGCCTTGACCCCGGCGGGCAGTGGCAACAGTCCTGCGTCGGCGGCGCCGTCGTGAGCAGCCGACACCGGATCAGGGCAGTCCAGCGAAGCCGCCAAGACGACTAGACGACATCTTTCTTGAACTTGCGACGCTCTCGCTCGGACAACCCGCCCCAGATGCCGAACCGCTCGTCGTGCTCGAGCGCGTACTCCAGGCACTCGCTACGCACGTCACAGCCGACGCAGACCTTTTTGGCATCGCGCGTGGAGCCGCCCTTCTCAGGGAAGAACGCCTCCGGATCCGTCTGAGCGCACAGGGCGCGTTCCTGCCAGGACAGCTCGTCCTCGGTAGTACCGATGACCTCGACATTCATGATCAGTTGTAGTTCCTGCATGGTCCCTCCTCGACCCCGAACAATGTTGAGAGAGCGTTAACGTGCCTGAGGTGATGCGCACTGATAACTGGCTGTTGTTGACTGGTGCTCACTGCTACTGAGGTGTGCAGGTCACCCGCCATGGGTTCCGGTTGAATGACAACAATGAAATTACACGCGTGTCGTCAACGTAAGTCAAGCCATTGTCTGATATTCGGATGTGTGCTTACGCGTTCAAACTCCCCAAACTTCCACCGGAACTCCGCCACCTCGCCACGTCGCCCGTGAACGAGTCCGGATCCCTCACCAGCCGGGCCGCCTGACAGACTGCGGCCATGCGCATCACCGCCCTGGCCGGCGGAGTGGGCGGGGCACGCTTCCTGCGTGGCCTGCGAGCCCACCTCGACCGAACGCCCACCCTGTCCAACGCCACTGTCACCGTGATCGGGAACACCGGTGACGACATCAACCTGTTCGGGCTGCGAGTCTGCCCCGATCTCGATACCGTCATGTACACCCTCGGTGGCGCCGTACACGAGGACCAGGGTTGGGGCCGGGCCGACGAGACACATGCCGTCCAAGGTGAGCTCGCGGCATACGGGGCGCAGCCTCAGTGGTTCGGCCTCGGCGACCTCGACCTCGGCACCCACATCGCCCGCAGCCAGTGGCTCGGGCAGGGCCTCTCCCTCTCGGAGGTGACTGCGCGCCTGTGTGCCCGCTGGGGCCTGCCCGATCGTGGCATCCGCCTGCTTCCCATGACCGACTCCCCCGTGGAGACCCACGTGGTCATCGATGGCGACGGGGATGCTCCAGCCAGGGCCATCCACTTCCAGGAGTGGTGGGTCCGCATGCGGGCCGGCGTCCCGGCACGGAACTTCATCGCCGTCGGCATGGACCGTGCCGCTGCCGCGCCGGGAGTCCTCGAAGCCATCCGGGAGGCTGACGTCATCCTGCTGCCACCGAGCAACCCCGTCGTGTCAATCGGCATCATCCTGGGAGTCCCCGGAGTGCGAGACGCGTTGCGTGGCAGCCCTGCTCCCGTGGTGGGGGTGTCTCCGCTGATCGCCGGCGCTCCGGTCCGCGGCCATGCCGACGCCTGCCTGACGGCGATCGGGCTCGAGTCGACCGCGCAGGCGGTGGCCGGGCTGTACGCCGACTTCCTCGACGGCTGGCTGATCGATGACGCCGACGCGCCCGCCCTCGGCTTCGCACCCCGGCTCGAGGTGCAGACCCGCCCCCTGTGGATGCGCGACGTGGAGCCCGCCGCCGACATCGCCGGGGAAGCCGTCAACCTGGCGGTGAAGCTGCGCCGCCACCGGCCGGGGGCGAACCCGCTGGCGGGGGAATGACGACGCCGACCCCGCCCGTGACGCTGACCCCGGTGCTGGGACTCCCCGAGGTGCGCGCGGGTGACAACCTCGCCGACCTGATTCTCAAGGCGTTGCAGGACAACAGGATCCGGCTGATGGATGGGGATGTTCTCGTCGTCTCCAGCAAGGTCGTCTCCAAGGCCATGGGGCTGCAGGCGCCCTCGGCCGACCAGGCTGGCGCAGTGCTTTCCCAGACCGTGCGGATCGTCGCCGAGCGGATGACACCCTCGGGCGTGACCCGCATCGTGGAGTCCGCGGCGGGACCTGTGATGACAGCCGCGGGAGTCGACGCCTCCAACACCGCCGACCAGTCGATCGTGTTGTTGCTGCCCGACGATCCTGACGCGGTGACCGCGCATCTGCGAAATGACCTGCAGACCGGCTGGGAAGAGCTGACGGGCACCCGGACACGGATCGGAGTCATTCTCAGCGACACCGCGGGCCGGCCCTGGCGCAATGGTCAGACGGACTTTGCGCTCGGTGCTGCCGGCATCGAGGTCGTTGAGGACCTGCGTGGGTCGACGGACACCAGCGGGCGGGTCCTGTCTGTCACCGAACGCTGTATCGCGGACGAGATCGCCGCGGCGGCGGACCTGGTCAAAGCCAAGGCTACGGGGGTGCCCGCCGCACATGTCCGCGGCCTCGGCCAGTACGTCCACAACCTCGAAGCCGGGGGTCAATTCGTCGAACCCCTCTCCGGCGCCAGGGATCTCATCCGCACCGGACCACAGGACTGGTTCGGCTATGGCATGGTCGAGGCCGTCCGGGCCGCACTCGGTGTCGAACCTGGCTCAGCGGCCGCCGCAGAGGTCGGCGTCCCCTTCATCGTCGGCGAGGACACTGCCACGCGGGCACACCGTGCGGTTCGGGTCGCCCTGCTCACCTGCCCCCACGCCTCCGCCCGGATCGACGGCCAGACGATCGTCCTGGCTGCGCCCGACGACTTCACGCTCGGCGTGGCGACCACCCGTGCGGAGGTGGCGCTGCACGGTGAGAGACTGACCACGACCATGACCCGAACCCCCGTCGTGCCAACGGCCTCCGACCCCGGGACAGAAGATCTCTTGACAACGCAGCCCACCGTGCTTATCGTTTTTCAATAACAACGAACAACGATAAATGTGATGGCGACCCGGCTGCAACCGACAGCGAGTCCGCCCTGACCGACCCGGGGAGACCATGGATAGCAGCACGTCCGGCAAGACCACCAGCGACTGGCTCATCTTCACCAGGTCCGACTACATCGCCACCAAGGTCATCCTGGGCATCGCGGCGGCCGGGTCTGTCCTCTTCGGGCTCGCCGGCCCGATCCTCGATGCTGTCAACAACACGCCACTGCCGGTGACGTACCGGACCAGCGTCACCAGCAGCGCAGTCGAGCTGCCGCGCGGCGCGACCTTCGACGGCAACGCCACGGTCGACCTGCTGCTCAAGGACGCCAGCTCGGGCGAGCGCCTCACCCAGGCACTCCCGGCAGTCCTGCTTGCCGCCCTCACGATCACCGTCGCCTGGCTGCTCTTCCAGCTGATCCGCTCCACCCAGGCAGGCGAGCCATTCACCCGCCGCAACGTATGGCATATCAACGGAATTGCGCTCATCGTCGGCCTCGGCGGGCTGCTGGTCCAGCTCACCGGCGGCGTTGCCGACAACGCCATCCAGACCTCAGATCGCCTCCCCCACCCCGACCCTCTGACGCTTGAGATGACGTTCACCCCGGTGCCGCTGGTGGTGATGATCGTGATCGCCCTCGTGGGCGAGGCGTTCCGCCGGGGCGTCGTGCTGCGCGAAGACGTCGAGGGCCTGGTCTAGTTGCCCGTCCACGAACCGCACCGCATCGTCTGTCACCTCGGCGATCTGCTGGACGAGCGCGAGATGACGCTGACCGCCCTGGCTGACGCCGTGGGCGTCTCGCTGGTGAACCTCAGCATCATGAAGAACAACCGGGCCAAGGCCATCCGCTACAGCACTCTCACCGCGATCTGCCAAGTGCTCGAGTGCCAACCCGGTGAACTGCTGAGCCTTGCCCCCGCCGACTCCTGACGAATCGTCCGACCATCAGCACACTCCCGAGGTCTGCGACCCAACCAGCCGCACGATCCCTAGGTTTGAGGTCAAACCACCTTCACGGTCCCTAGGTTTTAGGTCAAACCAGCCGCACGATCCCTAGGTTTGCGGTCAGTGGGGGAGGTGGGTGCGGGCGGGCATTCGGGGGGCGTGTCGAGGGCGGGCGGCACCGGCCAGGTTCAGCAGGGCCTGCACCCGATAGCGGTGTCCCGCATAGGGTTCGAGCAGCTCGGCCAACCCGTCGTCATCGACCTCGACGCCGGTCAAGGCCCAGCCGATATCCCTGGCCACATGGTAGTCGCCGAAGCTGACCGCGTCGGGATCGCCGAGCGCGGTGTGACGCACCTCCGCGGCGGTCCAGACCCCGATCCCCGGTATCGCGCGCAGCCGACGGTCCGCCTGATCGCGGCTGAGCCCCACGCACTGCTCCAGCCGGCCGGCCGAACCGGCTGCCCGGACGACCGCCGTGGACCGCGCGCCGTCGACCCCGGCGCGCAGCCACTCCCAGGACGGGATCAGCGCCCAGGCGCGGGCGCCGGGGGCGATCCACAACCCGCGCTCACAACCCTCCCCCGGTGCCCGCTCGCCATACCTGTGGACAAGGGTGCGATAGGAGCCGAAGGCCTCCTGGCTGGTGACCTTCTGCCCGATGACCGCGGGAATCAACGACTCCAGAACCAGGCCGGTCCTGGGCACCCGCCATCCGCTGAACCGACGTGCGGCCTCGGCCACCGCACGGTGATGAGCCACAAAGCCGGTGGCGTCGTCCAGGTCACCGAGCATGGCCGGAACGGACTCAAGCACCCACTGCGCCCCGGCGCCCCACGCGGTGGCCTCGACACCGGCTCCGGAGACCGGGCCCAGACGGAGCGTCGAGGCGCCGGCCGGGGTGCGGATGCCACGCCAGATCGCGCCGTCAGGATCGCGCCGGTATGTCGGGTCGCCCCGCCCCAGGCGCAGGCCACCCAGGACCGCGTGGACGTCCAACGGCCGCCGGGGCGTCCAGAGGCGGCGCTGGCTGTCGGTCACCCGTTCATTCTCGCGCAGTCAGAGCGCGGGCGCGTGGGGTCTGGCACCTCCGCAACCTGCCTTAGGCTCGTTCGGTGCAGACGCCAGCTTCAGTCCTTGCCGAGATTCTCCGGTCCGACCCAGCGCGGCCCAGGGTCACCTTCTACGAGGACACCCCCGGCCCCACCCGGGGTGAACGCATCGAGCTCTCGGGCAAGGTGCTGGCCAACTGGGTCTCCAAGGCCGGAAACGCCCTACAGGACGAGTACGACCTCGGCCCCGGCGCCGTCGTGCGCCTGACCCTGCCGCCGCACTGGCGCGCTCTGTACTGGGCCATGGCGGTGTGGTCGGTCGGCGCCGTCCTGGAGCTCGCCGACGGGCCCACCCCGGACCTGCTCATCTGCGATGACCCGAACGCGTCCGCAGCCAGGCTCAACCCGGCCCCGACCGATGTCGTGCTCGTCACGCTCGGTGCTCTCGCCCGGGCCCATCCCGGCCCGGTGCCGGCGGGAGCCATGGACGAGGCCCGGGAGCTGGCCACCTTCGGGGACCAGTTCACCGCGACGGCCGAGCCCTCCCCCGGTGACCTGGCATGGATCACCTCCGGGGCTCATCTGGACTACCAGAGTGTTGTGCCGCCCCGAGACTGGACGACCGGCGTCCGGGTCAGCCTCGCCGGCGGCCTCGATCGGGTGCTCGAGTCCACTCTGGCCGCGTGGGCGGTGGACGGCTCGGTTGTCCTGGCTCGCACCGGTCAGGACGCGGGAGGCGAGCCGCGACCTGAGCGACTCGCCTCCGAACGTGTCACGCTCGACCTGGCCTAGGTTCGACCCGGGACCGGCTACCTCCCGGTCAGCCTCTTCCAGGTCGCCTTGTCCAGCGCGCCGGTGACCGGGATGCCCGCACGACTCTGGTAGGCGGTGACCTTCGTGAAGGTCGCCGGCCCGAATGCCCCATCCGCGGTCACGCCCAGACGCCTCTGCGCCACGGCGATCTGAGAGGTCCGCTGACCGTAGACGGCCACCCGATAGATCGAAGAGGGAGCCGTGCCGAGCCGCGTGGGGCAGGGGCCGGTGCGTACCGCCGTGCGTAGCGGCGCGAACTGGCCTGCATACACCAGGCATGGTCCAAGGTCGACAGCTGTGTTCGCGCGCCCGGTCCACCAAGAAGTTCGCTTCATGGCGCCATCCCAGGAGAAGCTGAGATGGACGTGATCGGTGTGCGGGACAGAACCGGTGTAGGCAGTCCAGCCCTTCTCTGGCCGGTACTCCTTCCACACCTTGTGGTTCCAGATGATGTAGCTGATGCCGAAGCGGCGAGCCATGACGCCCCCGCGGGCGCTGAGCCAGGCGACCACCGAGTCCGCGATGGCCTTCTGGGTGGGGTTGTTCACGCTCAGCATCCAGTCCAGGGCCCGGCTGTCGTAATGCTCGCTGGTGGAGCTGTCGCAGGGACGGTAGGTGCCCTTGTACCCGATCTTGTACCGGGCCGTCATCAGTGCGCCGAAGGCAACCACCCCTGGCTTGGGCCTGGGGTCGCAGGACACCTGCGCCTCGTAGGGCGTCTGGACGTCGAGGGCGGTCGGAAGCGCCTTACTCGGCGGCGCCGGGATCGCGGCGCTCGCAGTCGGTGCCACGGCAACCGTCAGGGCAAGGGCAAGGGCAGTGAAGCCCACCGTGAAACTGCTCGTTCGAACAGGCATGTCCAATATCTCCCCATGGCTCTTTCGGCAACACCCCCTTGCAGCCAGCGGACTCATTACTTTGGGCGGACCGGTGAACCCGTTCCCGGGAGAACTTCCCGCCAGGACCATCCTCTTGACAACCACTGGCTCGTGGCAGCGCTTTGCGCGCCTCATCGCCCGTATGGCAGGCCGCCCTGACCGAACAGACCAGATGAATGGGGCCGAAAAGACCCGGAGCGCAAGAGTATTCCTGCTCAGTTCTTAGGCAGGCTCCGCAGCAGCACCGGCGCCAGCGTCGCGCCGAACTGCGCGCTCATGTGGTCGTAGTCGTAGTAGACGCTCGCCCCGCCGATCACTGCGAAGCAACGACGGGAGTCACAGAAGTAGTCACTGAGGTCAACCAGGTTGACCTCAGTGCGCATCGGTCGCGCGGCCCGCATCAGGTCGTCGTCGACCAGGACGGCTGCCCGAGGGTTGGCGCAGGCCTGCGGCTTGCCCGCGTTGATGGCCAGGCACTGCGGGCCGTTGCGGCTGGCCGTGGTCGGGATGTCTCGCAGGACCGTGACCCGGCTGAAGACCAGCCAGTCCCGCCAGACCCGGGCGAACCCGGCCGGGCCCGAGCCCGCCGGGTCGTACCCGTTCTGCTGGGCGAACGCGGTGGTGATGATGTCATCGGGCGCAATCGCCCTGAGCTTCGTGGTGGCCTTGGCCGTCCACGCGCGGCAGACCTCGCCATCGCGGGAGCGGCGCTCGAACGTGGTGCTTTTGGCATAGGTCGCCGGACAGCCGCCGCTGAACATCTCGACGATCTGCCAGTTCTTGGCCTTCGCGATCCGGTGCAGGGCGCTGCGCCAGTGCTCCGCGTGGGAGTCACCGATCAGGGCCACCACCCGGGTGGGCTTGCCCGTGCCCCAGTAGCACGTCAGGACCGAAGGGTCGGTGCCCGTCCCCCGGCACCCGGGCTTGGCCGCCCAGGGCGCATCCACCTTGGTGACGGCAACCAGTGGCAGCGCGGTGACCGCGTCCGGGCACCTGGCGCGGTTCTCCATGGCCGGTGCGCCGAAGCACGGCCTGGCCGAGACGTCCGCCAGCAGCGCGGCATTCTCCTGCTCCTGC
>JACMPC010000082.1 GCA_014377705.1 Dermatophilaceae bacterium | reverse complement strand
CGACGTGGAGGGGTTTGAGCTGGAAATTCTCGCAGGGGGCGCGGAGTTCATCAAGGAACACCGCCCGGCGATCTTTGCAGAATTTAATCCCCAGTGGTTGCGGAGCCGCGGTGTGCCCATTGATGCGCCGCGGGATTGGGTCTTGCAGCAGGACTACATAGCGTACGGTTACCCGGTTGTCCGAAATCGAGTCTGGCAAGAGCGACGGCCTCTTGCTGCGGTTGCTATTGGTGCTGAATGGCCTAGCGGCGATGTCCTCCTCGTGCCGCGCGAACGGCTAAGTTCAAATTTCGAATAATTTTACCTCGGACGATTGCACGGGCAACTCTTTGAAAGTACAACAACCTTGACGCTAGCTGTGTATTGACCCCCTAGCACCATTAATGCCGGTGCGCTTGGACTTTCAGGGCCTTCATTTAATTTGCGCCTCGCAAATTCTTACCCGGCTGGAATTCAGAAGCCCAAAGAGCTAGGCGCGAGCATTAGCAGCCTAACTTTTGGCGGTCGATACGACCCACGAAAGAGAGTGTCGACGACGTTCGCACTTGAGCGGCGTGCTGATTCGAGGCTCGTTGTCTCGACCTGCTGATGGTTCTCACACACGCCACCCACGCGGGCCACCGGCTATGGACGACGGTACAACGTTGTTTGTCAAGCGCCGGGTTTGATGGCTCTTCGCACTTAAGCGGCTCTTCGTACCTGAGGTGGGTGTGACCGACTCGCGGGTGTGACTTGAGGGGCTGGGGGCCGAGGCCTCCTGAGGATCGATAGCGACCAAGCTCTCGAACCGAAGGCCTCGACCGTGACCGAGCCTACGGCGTCTGCGGACGCCTGCTGTGCTGCCTTCGCCTGTTCTGGCTGCGATCTCCTCGTCGGGTTGGCCGGGTTGCACGTCACCGTCGTGCAGGAGGTGATCGGCCGGCGTGGACCGTCCTTGCGGGTGCAGGTCGAGTCGCCCGCCAGGGTCCAGGGCTGCCGCGTGTGTGGCGTGGTGATGCGTAGTCACGGTCGCCGAGACGTGAGGTTGATCGACACGCCGTGCTTCGGCCGGCCGGTCGAGCTCACGTGGCGCAAGCGGACCTGGCGGTGCGCAGAACCCGAGTGTCCAGCAGGGGTCCTGACCGAGCAGGACGACACCATCGCCAGTCCGCGGGCGCTGCTGTCGTCCCGGGCGTGCTGGTGGGCGATCGGGCAGATCCGCCGTGAGCACGCCTCCGTCTTGGGGTTGGCCCGTCAGCTCGGCACGACGTGGCGGACTGTGTGGCGAGCGATCGCGCCGCTGCTGGAGCAGATGGCCGACGATGACTGTCGTTTCCAGGGAGTCGACGCGCTCGGGGTTGATGAGCACGTCTGGCATCACGTGAGCACCAAGCCCATCGCTGACGGCGGCCGCGGGCCCAAGGAGCTCACCGGGATGGTCGATCTCACGCGTGACAGCAAGGGCAGGACCCGCGCCCGGCTGTTGGACCTGGTCCCGGGCCGGTCGGGCGCGGCCTACGCCAACTGGTTGAAGGAGCGCAACGAGTCCTTCCGCGCTGGCATCAAGGTCGCGACCCTCGATCCGTTCCAGGGATACAAGAACGCCCTCGACGATGAGCTCGAGGACGCGATCGCCGTGTTGGATGCCTTTCATGTCGTGAAGCTCGGGACCGCCGCAATGGATGAAGTCAGACGTCGGGTCCAGCAGGAGACCCTCGGCCACCGGGGCCGAAAGGGCGACCCGCTCTACGGCATCCAGAACGTGCTGCGCTGCGGCGCCGAACGGCTCACCGACAAGCAGACGGCACGACTCGCCAAAGCGTTCCAAGCCGACGAGCGGCACGAGGAAGTACAGGTCGCGTGGCAGTGCGCCCAGCAGCTCCGGGCGGCCTACAAGACCGTCAAGCTCAGCGACGGCAAGACGATCGCCGAGAAGGTCCTCGCGTCGTTCTCGACCTGCCCGATCCCGGAGATCAAGCGGCTCGGCAAGACACTGCGCCGGTGGCGTGAGGCGTTCCTGGCCTACTTCGACACCCGGCGGTCCAGCAACGGTGGGACCGAAGCGATCAACGGCCTCATCGAGCTGCACCGCCGCGTCGCCCGAGGCTTCCGCAACCGCGACAACTACCGCCTACGCATGCTCCTGATCGGCGGAGGCCTCAGCCACCCCCACCTGGCCCCCACCTGAAGTACGAAGAGCCCCTTAAACAATGTCAATCGCGAACTCGCGCTGGTGAACGTCCCGCTCCGTCGACCGGTGCCACGTCCTCGTCGACGACGGTGACCGGGACCCTCGTCGTGGTGGACCGGACCGCCGGCACGGCCAAAGGCGGCTGAACCTACGTCCCGCCGGCCCTCAGCGGCAGGCTGCCGCGTCGCTGCACGCCCACACAATGCCGTCAGTAGCCGCAAGGGCGCTGCGGTTCAACTTCTGGCGCGGGGGCAGGTGAT
>JACMPC010000081.1 GCA_014377705.1 Dermatophilaceae bacterium | reverse complement strand
CGACCGGTTCGCGGCGCACCCTGGGCAGCACCCAGACAAGGAAGGCGATCACCGAGAGAGCAATGAGAGCCGTGATGAGTGGGGATAGCCCGGCGAGGTTGCGAGCCCCGTCCAGGAGCCTGCTCACCAGGTCGGTGATCCACCGCAGGACCGAGTCCAGCCAGGGGCTGCGGTACTCGGTGCCCTGGAGCTCCTGCTTGAGCCACTCTCGCGCCTGCGGCGGGCCGGGGCTCACGCCGCGAAGAGGTCCCCAGCCCGGCGGCGTCATGAGATGTTGGTCAGATCCGGGGTGCCGGGTTGGTCTGGGCCTCGCGTACAAGGACCACGTCGAGGGCTTCCAGGCGCATCCGTCGGTCGACGTAGAGCAGGCCGGTCACCGCAGCCGCGAACGGCGTGGTGATCGCCCCCGACAGCAACGCCGACAGGTGCGAGACGAACGTGACGACCATCTGCCCGCCTTCGCTGTCCTGTCCTGCGACCGCCGCGATGGCGACGCCGATGATGGAGAACGGCACCCCGAGCAATGCCCCCACGATCGCGGCGAGGATGCCGGCAGCCATCGAGATACCCAGGATTCGCCAGAACACTGCGGCTCCCTTGGTGAGCGCGAAAGAGCGTCTCAGCCCGGCGATGACCCCGTGACCCTCCAGGACGATCGCGGGCGGCGCCAATGCGACCTTCGTCGAGACATAGAGGGCCAGGACGACGGCGCAGACGAGGCCGAGCAGAAGCAGGATCACCCCTGTGCCGATGGTGTCGTTCACCAGCAGCAGCACGCCGGGCCCGAGCAGCAGGGCGGAGGTCACCAGGCTGAAGGCGCCGGTCAGCAGGACCAGCGCCAGCAGTGGCAGGAGTCGTCCACGGGTGGCTCGCCACGTCATACCGATATCCGGTTTGCGGCCAAGAACCGCCTGCCCCACGACCTGGATCAGCACGCCGCTGAGAAGTGCGGTGGCCAGACCTGTGGAGATGCCCTGGATCAGCGATGAGGGCGCCCCGAGGAAAGCCTGGGCTTCGGGCCCGAACCGGCTCAGGAAGCTGGCCATGAGATGGGTCGAGCCGACTCCCAGCGCAGCCGATGGGATCAGGAAGATGGCCAGCACCAGCGCCGAGAGGCCCACCATCGCCTTCGGGTTGAAGCGCACGGCTTTGACGGCGCCGTCCAGGATGTCGCCGAACTGCAGCGGTCGAAGTGGCACGATGCCCGGTTTGTGCGCCGTCAGCATCGGACTCTGTGGGCGCATTGCAGGGCCGCCTGCAGGGGGCCGGATGCGCGACCAGTCGCGCGCCTCCCGGTCCTGCGGTCCCGGGGCCGGGAATCCGCCCGTCACCATCATCAGCCTCCTTGATCAGTCGGGTATCCACCCATGATGTCCCAGACGGTGGGCCGACCTTGCCAGGTTATTCTGACGAGAACCCGAGAAGGAAAGGCTACAGGCCCGGCATGTCGGCCAGCTGCCCCGCGGGCTGCAGGTCGCCACGGGGCTCATCGGGTCACCTCCTGCGCCTATGCTCAAGTTCATTGGGGTATGGCCTGTCGCCGAGATCGGTCACTTCAGAGCGGCAAGAGGCAAGGACTGTGAATGGGCCCGGACACACCGGCGATGAAGCACGTCTACCGCCAACGCTCGTCATTGGGCCTGGCGGCAGTGTGCGCAGCCACCGGGGTGATCCTGCTGCTGTCCCTGGCCCGCAACTGGGCCGACTATCCCAGGCCGGTCCTGGTCGCCTATGTGCTGTTCGGGCTGGCTGCCAGCTGGGCGATCTTCGTCCGGCCCGCTGTCCTGGTTGATGCCGGCGGGGTGACGGTTCGCAATGTCGTGCGGGACGTGCAGATCCCGTGGACGAGTCTGACCCACGTTCAGACCCGCTGGAACCTCAAGGTGTTCGCGGGGGACCGGGGCTTCACCGCCTGGGCCATCTCGTCCCCGGTCGGACGTCCTAGTCGTGCTTCAGGCGGGGTGTTCGGGGTGCTCTCGCCCAGGCGACTGGAGAAGCAGTTCGGCATCGATGCCGCGCGGTCAGCGACCCCGGAGAAGGTCACTGCCGCCTCAATCGCCCGGTCGATTGAGCAGGCCAAGCAGGAGTATGACGACGCCGTGGCGCAAGGCAGGCTTTCCGGGGTCGCCGATAGCGGGGTGTCGGTCACCTGGGTGCCCTGGGTGATGGCCGCCCTTCTCGTGCCGGCTGTCGCCGTGGTCGTCCTGTCCCAGGCATGACTACCTCCCGGCCTGGCTACCTCCCGGCCTGTCGGTCGACATAGCCGGCCTCGGTCCTGCCGGGAGCGGAGCGGTCTCAGACCGGGGTCGTCAGACTTCGCATCGAAGCACCCACCCGGACCAGCCGGTCAGCGGCCTGCGCGCGGGCCGCGGCCAGACCACTTGAGGGCTCGACCATGACGATGGTCTCGAGGTAGACCTTGAGCTTGGGCTCCGTCCCGCTCGGTCGCACGATCACCCTGCTCCTGTCCCCAAGGAGGTAGCGCAGTCCCTCGGTGGGCGGAAGGTGCTCCGACCCATCGGCCAGATCGTCGATCCGGACGACCGGGACACCTCCCAGGTCTGCTGGCGGACTCTGCCGGAGCCGCTGCATCAGGGACCCGATCAGGCTCAGGTCGTCGACCCGGATAGCAAAGGCATCGGTGGCGTGAACTCCGTGGGCGACGGAGAGGTCGTCCAGCACGTCGAGCAGGCAGCGGCCCTGTGCTCGAAGACCCGCGGCCATCTCGGCCAGCATCAGCGCCGTGCTGATGCCGTCCTTGTCGCTGACCTGACGGGGGTCGACGCAGTACCCGATGGCCTCCTCGTAGCCGTAGCGCAGCCCGGTCACTCGTGAGATCCACTTAAATCCGGTCAGGGTCTCCTCGTGCCCGACCCCCGCGTCCGCGGCCATCGCGGCGAGCTGTCTGGAGGATACGATCGAGTTGGCGAAAACGGCGTCGCCGGCAACTCCGCGCGACAGGATATGGGCGCCGAGCAACGAGCCGACCTCGTCGCCACGCAGCATCCGCCATCCGGCGGGGTTGTCCCGGCCGGAGGTCGCCGGGTCCGGGACCGCCACGGCGCACCGGTCGGCATCCGGGTCGTTGGCCAGAACCAGGTCCGGGTGCAGCCGGGTCGCCAGCTCCAGGGCGGCGTCGATCGCGCCGGGCTCCTCCGGGTTCGGGAAGCTCACGGTCGGGAAGTCGGGATCGGGCTCCGACTGGCTGGGCACCACCGTGGGGGGGCTGAAACCGGCACGTGCGAAGGCTGCGAGGACGACGTCATTGCCGACGCCGTGCAACGAGGTGTGGACGACGCTCAGCGTGCGCGGACTCTCCGGGTCGACCACGGCTGCCGCGGCATCGAGATAGGCTTCGAGCACCTCGTCGTTCAGCGTGGTCCAGCCGATCAGCGCCCGGGGCACGCCGGCGATCGGGCCGACCTGCGCAATCTGCCTCGCGATACCGGCGTCGGCCGGCGGCACGATCTGACTCCCGTCGCCGAGATAGACCTTGTAGCCGTTGTCCCGGGCAGGGTTGTGGCTCGCCGTCACCATGACTCCGGCGTCCGCGCCGAGGTGACGGATCGCGAAGGCCAGCACCGGAGTCGGCAACGGGCGCGGCAGCACCATCGCCCGGCCACCGGCAGCCACGACCACGGCCGCGGTGTCCCGGGCGAAGACGTCTGAGTTGTGTCTGGCATCGAACCCGATGACCACCAGGGGCGTAGGTGAGGACTTCAGCAGGTATGCCGTGAGCCCGGCTGCCGCACGGATCACCATGGACCGGTTCATCCGGTTGGGTCCGGCGCCCATGGCTCCCCGAAGCCCGGCGGTCCCGAACTCGAGCCTGCCCGCGAACCGGTCGGACAGGTCGGCGCACGCCTCTGCGTCACCTGAGGCTGCAGTCTCCAACAGGGCACCGAGCTCGGCTCGGGTGACCTCGTCCGGGTCGTCGTCACGCCAGGAGGTGGCTTGGTCGATCAGGTCCCGCGGGATGGCATACAAAGGAGAGCCGTCTGCTGTTCCGGGCGCGGTCATCACGTGACACCGATCCGTGCAACGACGGCGGCCAGTAGTCGCCCGCAACGCCCGGCCGCGGCCTGACCCGCCTCGAGCACCTCGGCGTGCGAGAGGGGCTGGTCGCTGATGCCCGCGGCGAGGTTCGTCACCAGTGAGATCCCGAGAACCTCCAGGCCGCTCTGGCGTGCGGCGATGGCTTCCAGCGTGGTGGACATGCCGACCAGGTCGCCGCCCAGGATCTTGGCCATCCGGACCTCGGCTGGTGTCTCGTAGTGCGGCCCGCGGAACTGCACGTAGACGCCCTCGTCCAGACCGGGATCGACGTCCCGGGCCAGCGCGCGAAGTCGTGGCGAGTACAGGTCTGTCAGGTCCACGAAGTTGGCTCCCTCGATGGGGGAGGCCGCGGTGAGGTTGAGGTGGTCCCGGATCAGGACGGGGGTTCCAGGAGTCCAGGCCGGGTTGAGGCCGCCGCAGCCGTTGGTCAGCACGATCGTCGTGCATCCAGAGGCGGCGGCAGTTCGCACCGCATGGACGACCGACCGGACACCACGACCCTCGTAGTAGTGGGTGCGGGTGCCGTAGACCAGGGCACACCGTCCGGTATCCCCGATCGCCACCGATCGCATGACGCCTGAGTGCCCGGCAACCGCGGCCCTGGCGAAACCAGGAACGTCCGCATTGTCAATCGTCGTGAGCGTCGGCCCGATCAGCTCAGCGGTCTGCCCCCACCCCGATCCCAGTACCAGCGCCACGTCGTGACGAGTGGTCCCGGTGCGACGAGCAATCACCGCGGCTGCGGCGTCGGCCACTGCGAGGGGGTCCACTGACGGGTCGCGCAGATCCAGGAGGTCGGTGCTCGAGTAGGTCACGCGGGCAGCCTAGCTCTGGGCACCCAAGGTCATCCCTGGCCGTCCCCCTCTGAACCGGGCAGCGAGGGCAGGGGCACGCTCAGCTGTCGATGCCCAGGTCCGCGGACAGGGAGTTGGCGGCGTCCACGAGGGCTTTTCCCGGGCCTGCGCGGTGGGTCGCCGACTCTTCGCCGGGCCGCTGTGTGAGCTGTATGGCGGCGAGCACCACGCCCCTGAAGTCACGGACCGGTGCGGCGTACCGGGCTGGTTCGGTGTCCGTCTCGTGGAACTGAACGTACCCTCGCACTCGTGCCTGCTCGCGGCTGTCGAGCAGGCCGGTGTGGGCCAGGTCGCCGCCGGCAAACAGATTGCCGAGGGCAGCATCCGGCCAGTCCAGCGCGAGGACCGCACCAGCGGGGGTCCGGGTTGGCGCCTCCGCCCCCGCGGCCCATTCGTTCGGCAACGAGGTGAGCGTCAGCACCTGCCCCCTGATCAGCACGCAGAGCCTGACGTCTGCCTGCTGTTCCCCGGCGAGCTGGTGCAGGTGGGTGGCGGCGGCGCGGACCAGACGTGTCTCGATGCCGCGGGCAGCCAAGGTGTAGAGGCCCCAGCCCAGCTGGTATGTGCGAGTTCGGGGGTCACGCTGGACGAGTCCCTCGCCCTGGAGTGCACGCAGCGCCCGGGACACCTGGCTCTTGTCCCGCCCGAGACGTACGGCGATGCGGACCACGCCGAGCCCGCCCCGGCGCAGACATTCGTCGCTTGACAGCTCCCGTAGCAGCTCCATGTCCCGCCGCAGCCCGGCCGAGGTCGGCGCGCCCTGGGATGTCGGCGAGATCACGGGAAGTCTCCAAGTCAATGGGGGTGGGTGCCGCTCGGCTCGTCTGAGAGCCATCGTGCCGCAGTCTCTGACGTGGCCTGCGGCGAGGGGTCACCCATTGCCAAGATCCCCATCTTGTCAGACGGCAGGCCTCGTGGCTGTTAAAGTGTTGCAACCAGTGCATCATAGATGGCGCACGTGGCTCGAGTGCATCGCAGTCGCGATTCTCGGCCATGACTTGGTTTTGTCTGGTCATCCGCGACCATCGACGGAATGGAGTGGGACCCTGAGCCTGGGCGACTACCTAATGGAGAACTGGGTCGACGTGTTGAACCACGCGATCCAGCACATCGACATCACCGCGATGGCAATGGCCATCGCGGTCGTCATCGGTGTCGGGCTGGGGATGCTGACCTACCGTCGTCCCCTCCCGGCGAGCCTGGCAACGACGACGACGTCGGCCTTCCTGACGATACCGTCCATAGCCCTTCTCGGCATCTTGATAGGCCCCCTCGGACTTGGCACCGCCAACGTCCTCTTCGCGCTCGTCCTGTATGCGTTGCTTCCGATCACCCGGAACACGATCGTCGGGCTCAGCGGGGTTGACGGCTCAATCGTGGACGCGGGCCGCGGCATGGGCATGAGCCGTAGTCGCCTGCTGTGGCGGGTGAGCTTCCCGCTGGCCTGGCCGGTGATCCTCTCGGGCATCCGTGTCTCCACTCAGATGATCATCGGTATCGCCGCGATCGGCGCCTATGTCTCTGGGCCCGGGCTGGGCAACGAGATCTTCCACGGCCTGGCGCGCTTCGGTGCCGTGAACTCGCTCAACCAGGTGCTGATCGGGACCGGCGCGATCGTGATCATCGCCCTGCTCTTCGACCTCGCCTACGTAGCGCTCGACCGACTGACGACCTCAAGGGGTATCCGTGCCTGACACCGCAGACCCGATGACCATGCAGAGCACTGCCCCGGCCTCGCTTACGGCCCGCACCCCGACCACGACCGGCGGGGCCACCATTGAGCTCCTGGACGTGACCAAGAGCTATCCGGGCACGGTGGCCCCGGCGGTCGACCGCATCACGCTGGAGATCGCGGCCGGCGAGATCGTGGTGCTCGTCGGTCCTTCTGGCTGTGGCAAGACGACCACCATGAAGATGATCAACCGGCTGATCGAGCCGACGTCCGGCCAGATCCTCATCGGGGGCACCGACGTCCTCAGGCTTGATGCCGACGAGCACCGCCGTAACGTCGGGTACGTCATCCAGCAGACCGGCCTGTTCCCGCACATGCGCATCGCCGAGAACATCGGCCTGGTCCCGCGGATGCTCGGCTGGAGCAAGAAGAAGACCGCCGACCGGGTCGAGGAGCTTCTCGAGGCCGTCGGGCTGCCACCCGGTGAGTACGCCCGGCGCTACCCCCGCGAGCTCTCCGGCGGCCAGCAGCAGCGGGTCGGCGTCGCTCGTGCCCTGGCGGCCGACCCGCCGGTGATGCTGATGGACGAGCCCTTCGGGGCGACTGACCCGATCACCCGCGGTCGGCTGCAGAACGAGTTCCTGCGGATCCAGCGCGAGATGGGCAAGACCATCGTGTTCGTCACCCACGACTTCGACGAAGCGCTGAAGATGGGGGACCGGATCGCCGTGCTGGGCCCGCAGTCCGTCATCTCCCAGTACGACACGCCGCAGGCGATCCTGGCCGCGCCGGCCAACGACTACGTGAGCAGCTTCATCGGCTCCGGAGGGCAGCTCAAGCGGCTAGGCCTGATGCTTTTGCGTGACGTCGACCTGCGGCCCGCTCCCGCCCGTAGGGATCTCCCCGTGATCACCATCGAGGCCACCTTGCATGACGCTCTCGACGTGATGCTGGAGAACGGACGCGACAGGATCCTGGTGGCGCGGGACGAGTCTGGAACCGGTGAGATCCTGGGGTCGATCCGGATGGATGACCTGATGTCCTCCATGTGTGAGGACCCGACTGACGACTCGGCCTCAGGTCCCAACCCGTCGTCGGGATCCTGATGGCATCCGCACAGGTGGTGCAGGGCCCCCCGGACGTCGACACTCAGCCGGCCATGACCCGTGAAGGCGTGCTGTGGCGCCGGCGGGCAGCGGTGCTGGTTCGTCCGGTCATGCTCGGTGTGGTCCTGCTGGTGCTCTACCTGTGGGTGCAGGCCCAGACGCTCGACTCGATCGAGACCCGCACGCTGAGCCCGGCCAGGATCAGGCTCGACCTCTGGCAGCATGTGCGCCTCTCGCTCGTAGCCACTGCCCTGACGATCACCATCGCCGTGCCGCTGGGGGTCCTGCTGACCCGATCCTTCGCTCGATGGATCAAGCCGATCGGGCTGGGGTTGGGCAACTTCGGTCAGGCTATCCCGTCGATCGGGCTGATCGTGCTGCTCGCCCTGTGGCTCGGCATCGGCTTCTGGTCGGCGGTGATCGGACTCGTGGCGTACGCGACCCTGCCCATCCTGCGTAACACGATCGTCGGCCTGGACGGCGTCGATCCTGCGTTGAAGGAGGCCGCGCGAGGAATGGGCATGTCCCACCTGGCCGTGCTTCGCCGGGTGGAGCTCCCCCTTGCGGTGCCGGTGATCCTGGCTGGTGTGCGAACCGCGCTGGTGCTCACGGTTGCGACCGCGACCCTGGCCACCTTCATCGACGCCGGCGGCCTCGGTGGTGGGTTGATCACCGGTATCAAGCTGAACCGCCCGACCCTGACTCTGACCTTCGGAATCCTCGCAGCTGTGCTTGCTCTGTTCGCCGACTGGGTCGGCGGCATCGCTGAGGAGGTCCTGCGGCCGCGCGGTATCTGACAGACGTGTGAACGACCACCTCGCATGCGGCCGATTCTCGCCGCGATGCATTGCCAACGATGTGTTGGCTTGCGAATGATACGGATGGATCCCGAAAAATCACGGAAAAGAGAGCTGCATGCGAACCAACCTCAATCGACTCCTACCGCTGACCGCTGTCCTGGCTGTGGCCGGTGTCGCGGTATCCGGCTGCACGGTCAGCAAGGAGAGCGTGGGCGAAGGTGTCAAGGCCGGATCGATCCAGAAGGTCGACGCGCTCAAGGACGCCCCGATCAAGGTCGGCTCGAAGGACTTTGATGAGCAGCTCCTGCTTGGGCAGATAGCCATGGTAGCGCTGGAGGCTGCGGGTGCGAAACCGGTCGACAAGACGAACATCCAGGGGTCGAACAACACCCGCCTGGCTTTGACCGGCGGTGCTGTCGATCTCTACTGGGAGTACACCGGTACCGGCTGGATCAGCTACCTGAAGCAGACCAAGCCGATCCCTGACCCGCAGAAGCAGTACGACGCGGTCGTCGCGGCGGATGCAGCCAAGGGCGTCACCTGGTGGGACCGTGCCCCCGCAAACAACACCTACGCGCTGGCTCAGACCAAGGCGACGCTGGACAAGTACGGCGTCAAGACCCTCTCCGACTATGCGGCGCTCGCGAAGAAGGACCCGGCCGCTGCCTCGATGTGTCTGGAGAGCGAGTTTCAGAGCCGGGACGACGGCTTCCCTGGTGTGGAGAAGACCTACGGTTTCAAGGTCCCGAGCGCGTCCCAGCACCTGCTGGACACCGCGGTGGTCTACACGGAGCTGGCCAAGGGTGGCACGTGCAACTTCGGCGAGGTGTTCACCACCGACGGGCGCGTGGCCTCGCTGAAGCTCAACGTGATCGAGGACGACAAGAAGTTCTTCCCGAACTACAACCCGGCGCTGTCGGTTCGAAGCGACATCGCCAAGAAATACCCGGGCCTGGAGGCATTGTTCAAGCCGATCGCCGACAAGCTGACGACCGAGAAGCTGCTGGCCCTGAACAAGGAGGTCAGCGTGGACGGAAAGAAGCCACGCGCGGTGGCCGAGGCGTGGATGAAGTCAGAAGGGTTCACCAAGTAGCAGCACCGCCTCGGGGAGTCGGCCCGGGGTCCTTGAGCGCCGGGCGCACAGAGGCGAGGGCAATCTTCTGGTTGCCCCCGCCTCTGTCCCCTTCCTGGGCGCGCCCAAGACCCCATCACCGGGTGAAGCAGGCCATAATGCTCCCATGTCCGAGGACACAGACCCTGATCACCTGCTCGCTGGCGCTCTGGTCGACCGGCGTACCGCGATCGTCTCGCTCGCCGGGGTGCTGGCTACGGCCGGATGCGCGGGGGAACCGACTCGGCGGACCGCTGCCTCGTCGACCGCTGCATCGTCGACAACCTACGCGCGGCCGGCCAAGACCACTGGAGGTGCTCAGCCACCGGCAGCCCAGCCCTCGGGCACGAGTCCCCGACCATCGATCGTCAGGAGCTCCGGCCCCGACATCGTCACCGGCCCGCGGAGCCGGCGTGAGGTGGCGCTGACCTTTCACGGTGCCGGTGACCCTTCGCTGACCGAACGGGTGCTGCGAGCCTGCGCCGATCACGACGCACACATCACCGTCTTCGCCGTCGGGAAGTGGTTGGCTGCCAAACCTGCCCTGGGGACGCAGATCCTGGCGGCCGGCCACGAGCTGGGCAACCACACCTGGAGCCACCAGCAGATGCCGGCCTTGTCGGCGAGGGCTGCGGGCGAGGAGATCCGGCGGGGTGCGGACGCCCTGCGCGAAGCGACGGGCTCGGCAGGATGGTGGTTCCGGCCCTCGGGTACGCCGCACAGCACCGCGACGATCCGGGCGGCCGCCAGTCGCTCGGGATACCTGCGATGTGTCTCGTATGACGTTGATCCGCAGGACTACCGGGACCCCGGGTCAGCCCAGGTCGTGTCGCGGACGCTCGCCAAGGTTCGGCCCGGGTCGATTGTGAGCCTGCATCTCGGACACCTGGGCACCGTCGAGGCGCTGCCGCAGATCCTGGCCGTTCTTGCCGCCAGGAAACTGGTGCCCGCGACACTCTCGCGCTTGCTTCGGGATTGACCTAGCGTCTGCACATGTCGAGCCGATTCGACCCCGATCGCCCTTCCTAGAGATTGGTCTGATGTGCTCCCTGCGTGTGCCCGATCACCCCGGCTGATGGCGGTTGCCGCTGCCGTTCTGCTGCTGAGCTCCTGCGTCGGCCCAGCCGCCGGGGACGCCTCGGGCCCGGCCCCGAGCACCACATCGCGATCCACCTCCTCCACCTCACATCCATCGGCCCCACCTGCTCCCCGAACAGCACGGGCGGCCGTTGCGGTCAACATCTACGCCGGCACCAGGCCCGGCAACCTGTCTGTGATCACAAAGCAGGCCAGGAACCTGGTGTATGTGCCGAACACCGTATCCAACACGGTGCAGGTGATCGACCCCCGGACATACACCGTGACCGCCACCTATCCCACCGGCCGCGAACCCCAGCATGTCGTGCCGAGCTGGGACATGAAGACGCTGTGGGTCAACGACGACCGTGGCAATGACCTGGTGCCGATCGACCCCAGGACCGGCAGACCGGGCCGGCCGGTCCACGTCGAGGATCCCTACAACCTGTACTTCACCCCGGACGGCGCGCACGCCCTGGTGATGGCGGAGCGGATGCGCCGTATCGATGTGCGCAACCCGCGGACGATGGCTCTCGAACACTCCCTTCCGGTGCCCTGTCACGGCGTCAACCACGCTGACTACTCCGCGGACCTGTCCTTCTTCGTGGCCAGCTGTGAGTTCAGCGGCAAGCTTCTCGTGGTCGACCGCGATGCCACCAAGCTGATCAAGGTCATCGACCTCAGCGGCTTGAGGACCAGCGGTGCTGGTACCACCGGCATGGCCAGCCGGACGGGGCCGCGTGCCAGCCTGATGCCGGGCGCCTCGGCCATGCCACAAGATGTACGGCTCACCCCAGATGGCACCCGGTTTCTGGTTGCCGACATGTTGCGCAACGGGATCTGGGTCGTGCGCGCGAGCACCCTGCGAGTCGAGCGATTCATCCCCACTGGCAAGGGCGCGCACGGCATCTACCCGGACCGCGCCGGTCGGCGGATCTTCGTCAGCAACCGGGATGAAGGCTCCATCTCGGTCCTGGATGCCTCCTCGCTGGTCATCACCGCGACGTGGAGAATCCCGGGCGCGGGTTCGCCGGACATGGGTGGGGTCAGCACAGACGGGTCGAAGCTGTGGCTGTCCGGTCGCTACAACAGTGAGGTCTACGTCCTGGACACCGGGACCGGCCGGTTGCTCAGGCGGATCAAGGTCAACGCCGGCCCGCATGGACTGCTGGTGTGGCCACAGCCCGGAAACTTCTCCCTCGGTCACACCGGAAACATGCGATAGAACCATTCGCCAAAAACACGACAACCGAGGGACGGTGCCTCCAAGAACACGACGAACCTAGGGACTCTGCGGCGATCACGTGTGCCTCACTCGACGGCAATTGCCAGCGCCGGGTTGGGCCGCGGGACCAGGCAGACCCTGTCTCCCGGGTGGAAAGTGGCCACCGCGTCATTGTCAATCTGCGCGAGGACCGCCTCGCCGGACTCGGTGATCGCATGCAGGCTGCCCGTCGATCCGAGGAAGCTCGCGCTCAGGACGGTGGCCCGGCCGGCCGGATCGGCTTTAACTGCAATGGATTCGGGGCGAATCAAGAGCACGGCGGCCCCGCGTTGCACTGATCCGGGAAGCAGTGGGACGGACGTTCCCAGCAGGTTCGCGTGCTGTCCCTCAACGGTTGTCCGGAGACGGTTCGTGAGCCCGACGAAGTTTGCCACGAACGGTGTGGCCGGTCGGGCGTAGAGGTCGTGGGGTGACGCCAGCTGCTCGAGATTGCCGGCCCGCATGACGCCAACCCTGTCGGCAACAGCGAGGGCCTCCTCCTGGTCGTGGGTGACGAACAGGGTGGTGGTGCCGACCTCGAGCTGGATGCGGCGGATCTCATCCCGGAGCTGTACCCGAACCTTGGCATCGAGTGCGGACAAGGGCTCGTCAAGCAACAAGACCTGGGGCTCGATGGCCAACGCCCGGGCGAGGGCGACTCGCTGTTGCTGCCCCCCGGACATCTGATGGGCATAGCGGTCGGCGTGGTCCGACAGCTCGACGAGGTCCAGCATCTCGGAGGCGCGCGCGCGGCGGCGGGTGGACGGAATACGACGGAGCCGAAGTCCGAACTCGACGTTCTGACGAGCGGTCATGTGGGGAAACAGGCTGTAGGCCTGAAACACCATTCCCATGTCACGGGCGCTGGTCGGCACGGAGGTGATGTCCTTGCCACCGACCTCGACTCGCCCCGAGTCGGCATCCTCCAGCCCGGCCAGCACCCGAAGTGCCGTGGTCTTGCCGCACCCGGATGGTCCCAGAAGTGCGACGAACTCGCCGGGCGCGATGTCCAGCGTGAGCCCGTCGAGGGCGTGGATCGAGCCATAGGAGCGGCGCAGACCGGACAACGTCACGGCCACCCCCCGGCCAGATCCGAATTCAGGTGCAGTGACCGAAACCGGCGGGTGACTGGCGGACATCAGTTCTCCTCGGGGGGATGCGAGCGACGACCGGCGCCGACAAAAGACATCGCAAAAAGCACGATGAAGGCAAGGACCAAGGCAGCCAGTGCGGCGGCTGTCGCCAGCGAGGCGTCGCGTTTGTTGAGCTGGTTGATGGCTACCTGCAGATTGTCGCGGCTGAACAGGTTGGCGATGGTGAACTCGCCCAGGACCAGGGCCACGGACAGGAATGACGCCGATAGCACCGCGGTTCGCACGTTGGGCAGGATGATCTGCCACATCACTGTCGGCCAGCCCGCGCCGAGCGAACGGGCAGCCTCCGCAAGGGTCTTCACGTCAATCGCGCTCAGGCCCGCATCCAGCGCGCGATAGGCGTACGGCAGGACGAGGACGACGTAGGCGAAGGCTAGCCACAGGGAGGACTCGCCGAGGAAGTACGCCACCCAGGCATAGACGGGGGCCAGCCCGACGACCAGCACGATCGCGGGGATGGTCAGGGGCAGGAGGCAGACGAACTCCACCGTGCGCCGCAGCCCGGGCAGCCGTAGCCGGACCCAGGTCATCGTGGGGACCAGCATGACGAGCATGATTGTCACGGTGAGCACGACCAGGCCGGCAGAGGCCAGCACACCCGTCTTGAGCTCCGGGTAGTCCGCATCGATGACGTTGACGTCGAACAGCGTGGCCCAGGTGGCCAGCGTCCGGCCACCGCCCGGGGCGCGCGTCGTGAACTCGACCATGCCCAGGAGCGGGAGCGCGAAGAACAGGCCCAGCAGCCCGACCACGACCCGGCGGAAGATGGTCTGCTTGCGCCGGCGTGCGGCGTGCAGCTTCATCGGCCCAGCCATCTGGTCGTGCGCCGCTCAAGAACGGCATATAGGGTCATCACCACTGCGACGATGGCGACCATGCCCAGAGCCATCGCTTTGCCGATGTTCTCCTGACCCAGGATCACCTCGGAGCTGAGCGTGCCGCCGATCTGCAGGGGGATGATCGGGGAGCCCTGGGAGATCAGCGCCGCGGCCGTGGCATAGGCGCTGAAGGCATTGGTGAACAGCAGCAGCATGGCCCCGATGAACGAGGGCGCCAGGATCGGCCCGGCGACGTGGCGCCAGTAGTGCCAGGTGCTGCCGCCGAGGGACTCCGCAGCCTCGCGCCACTGTGGCCTCAGACCCTCGACCGCGGGCAGGAAGACGATGAGCATCAACGGAATCTGGAAGTAGGTATAGACGAGGATCAGTCCCTTGTCCGGCTCGAACAACCAGGTGCTGCCGGCCAGGTCGATGCCGATCTTCTGAAGCCAGAGCGTCAGGAATCCCTGGAACCCCACCGTCGCGATGAACGCAAACGCGAGCGTGACCCCGCCGAACTGCGCCAGCACGCCGCACAACGAGGTAATCATCCTGCGAAGCGGGCCACCTTCGCGAGCGGTGGACACGGCATACGCCAGCAGTGCCCCGAAGACGGCTCCCAGGAGGGCGGTGACGGCAGAGAGGACAACCGAGTGCATGAAAGCCGACGCGATCTGCGGCTGGGCCAGCGCCGAGAGGTTGCCCAGGGTGAGACGATTGTTGCCGTCCAGGCAGGCGCCGATCACGACGATCAGGGTTGGCACCAGCAGGAAGATCGTGGTGTAGGCGAGGAAGGGCAGCACGCCGAGCAGGGCGCCCACCGGTTTGCGACCGGGGGGCGCCCTCTTGTTCCAGCGGTCAGCCAATGGCCTTGGCCCAGTTGGCGCTCAGGTAGGCGTTGGCCTTGGCGTTCTGTTCCTTGGTCAGGAAGACCGGCGTGCCCACCGCCTTAGGCAGGGCGGCATAGGCGGCCATGTCGATCGTGCCCGCAGCGACCATGGCCTTCTCGCGAACCGGCCGCGCGCCACCCTTCAGCCACAGGTTCTGGCCTTCGTCGGAGTAGAGGTACTCCTCCCACAGGCGAGCGGCAGCCGGGTGAGGAGCGTCCTTGCTGATCGCCTGCACGTAGTATCCGCCGACCACCGCCCCGGCCGGGATGAACGTCTGCCAGTTCATCTTGCCCTTGAGCTTCTTGCCCTGCGCGACATTCAGATAGTCCCAGTCGAAGACGACAGGGGTCTGGCCC
Organism: Dermatophilaceae bacterium; assembly: GCA_014377705.1. Lineage (GTDB taxonomy): Bacteria > Actinomycetota > Actinomycetes > Actinomycetales > Dermatophilaceae > UBA4719. The sequence continues at coordinate 8,107 of JACMPC010000081.1, read as the reverse complement.
GACTCGATCGTGGTGCTGGTCGGGTCGACCGGCAGGAAGTTGCCGGCAGTCTTGAGAGCCTTGAAGAAGGCGACGCCCTTGCTGATGTCCTCGGGCGTTCCGCCCTGGCTCAGGGCCGTCATGACGACACCGCTGAACCCGGCGCCCGCCTTGGTCGGGTCACCATTGAGCGCGACCTTGCCCTTGTACGCCGGCTTCAGCAAATCCGTGACCATCTTCGGCGCAGGCACCTTGCCCGTGTCGTAGCCGATGCTCATGTAGCCGCCGTAGTCGCTCACCCCGAGCCCGTTGGCGTCCTTGAGCAGGGCTGGTATGTCGTTGAAGGTTGCCACCTTGTACGGGGCGAACATCGCCATGTTCGCGCTGGCCACGGCGCCGCCGAGATCGAACACGTCGGGGGCCTTGGACTGGCCCTTGAGATTCTTTGCCGCCGTGATCTCGTCGGCGCTTGAAGCGTCGGGCTGCGCGCTGTTGACCTTGAGGCCGTACTTGGCCTGGAATCCCTTGATGATGTCGCCGTAGTTGGCCCAGTCCGGAGGAAGCGCAATGACATTGAGCGTTCCCTCCTTCTTGGCGGCGTCGACCAGTGCGGCCATTCCACCGAGGTCCTGGGCAGACGTCGCGGTTGACGCCTTGACGCCTCCGGTACTGGCGTCGTCGGGGGTCTTGGCGGGTGGGGAACAGGCTGCGATTCCGATCAGGGTGGCAACGGCAATCGCCGAGACACCGCTTCGTCTAGCCATTCGTGTCTTCACTTCAGACCTCCGGGTTGGCGTGGGGCTCACGCAGGCAGGTTAGCGGTCAGCTGCCCTTCCCGGATTATCCTCTGTCCGGCCGTGTTTGAGTCGCAACCACTCACCCACCGGGAAGGCAACCGCGAACTGTCCGACCGGCTACGCGTCGGCACTCTCCCGACCGGGTGGTTGGATGGCCTCGTGAAAGATCTCGATACGTCAGTCGTCATCCTCGGTGGAGGCCCGGGGGGCTATGAGGCCGCGCTGGTGGCCGCCCATCTCGGAGCGGACGTCACCATCGTTGACCGAGACGGCCTGGGTGGCGCAGCCGTGCTCACCGACTGCGTTCCGAGCAAGACCCTGATCGCCACCTCCCACTCCCTTTCCCGTTTTGAGGTGGCAGGCGGGCTCGGCGTCCGTTTTGACGGGTTGACCGGCGGACACGAGGCAGTGGTGGACCTGGGCGCAGTCAACGAGCGAATCCTCGAGCTGGCCGCCGCACAGAGCCGCGACATCGCGAAGCGCCTCGAGACAGTCGGCGTGCGGGTGTGCCGCGGTGTCGGGCGGCTGGTCTCAGCGACCGGGGTGACGATGGACCTCGGGTCCGGGACCACAGAGGAGCTGGACGCCGACGTTGTGCTGGTCTCAACCGGCGCGACCCCCCGGGTGATGGACCCAGCGCTGCCCGACGGGGAGCGCATCCTGACCTGGCAGCAGCTGTACGCGCTGACCGAGGTCCCCAGGCGGCTCATCGTGGTTGGTTCGGGGGTGACCGGGGCGGAGCTCGCGGACGCTTATCTCGGGCTGGGCAGCGAGGTCGTTCTGGTCTCTTCGCGTGATCGGGTGCTGCCCGGTGAGGATGCTGATGCCGCGACCGTGATCGAGAACGTCTTCCGGCGGCGCGGCATGCAGGTGATGGATCGATCGCGTGCCGCGGGCGCCAAGAGGGCGGGCGACGGCGTGCTGGTCACGCTGGAGGATGGTCGGGAGATCTCCGGATCGCACGTCCTTCTCGCCGTGGGCTCGATTCCGCAGACTCAGGGCATGGGGCTGGCCGAGGCGGGCGTGGCGCTGACCGACTCGGGACACATCCGCGTCGACCGGGTCTCGCGCACCTCCGTGAGGGGCGTGTATGCCGCTGGAGACTGCACCGGGGTCCTGCCTCTGGCGTCCGTGGCCGCGATGCAGGGACGCATCGCGATGTCACATGCGCTGGGCGACACCGTGGCCCCTCTCCAGCTGAGGGTTGTCAGCGCCAACATCTTCACCGACCCCGAGATCTCGACTGTGGGATACTCCCAGAAGGACATCGACGAAGGGCGCATCGACGCGCGTGCGGTCATGCTGCCGCTCTCGACCAACCCGAGAGCCAAGATGCAGAACGCCCAGGACGGGTTTGTCAAGCTCTTCGCGGCCACCGGCAGCGGTACGATCCTGGGCGGTGTCGTGGTGGCTCCGCAGGCGTCAGAGCTGATCTTCCCCATTGCCCTCGCGGTCCAGCACCGGCTCACCGTGGATCAGATGGCCAACACGACCACCATCTATCCGTCCCTGTCGGGTTCGATCGCCGAGGCGGCCCGGCGCCTGCACTCGAGCGACTAGCCGACGACCAGCTGCTTGAGTGCAGGCACCCCGGCGGCTGGTCCCTGAAATCCAGGGACCAGCGGCTGATCAGCTAGTCCTTGATCTCGGCAAGGACCATGCCGTTGGCTACGGTCAGGCCCACGGTGGCGGTCAGGCCGGTGATGGTGCCGGCCTTGTGTGCGTTGATCGGCTGTTCCATCTTCATGGCCTCGAGGACGACCACGAGCTCGCCGGCCTCCACGACCTGGCCTTCCTCGACCGCGATCTTGACGATCGTTCCCTGCATCGGTGAGGTCAGGGAGTCACCTGAGGCAGCGGCTCCGGCCTTGGCGCCACCGGACCTCTTGGGCGCCTTCTTCTTCGCGACACCAGCACCGCCGCCCCCACCGAGCCTCAGCCCACCGGGCAGGACCACCTCGAGGCGTTTGCCGCCCACCTCGACCACGACGCTCTGGCGTTCACCAGCCTCTTCGGGGGCGCTGGCAACGACGCCGGCGTACACGGGGATGTCGTTGATGAACTCCGTCTCGATCCAGCGGGTGTGCACTTTGAACGGCTCGGTCGGGGTCTTGGGAGCGAAGGCCTCGTCGGCCACGACCGCCCGGTGAAATGGCAGAACGGTGGCCATGCCCTCGATCACGAACTCCGCCAGCGCCCGGCGTGCTCGCTCCAGGGCCTGGGGGCGGTCCTTGCCTGTGATGATCAGCTTGGCCAGCATCGAGTCGAACGCTCCGCCGACCACGTCGCCGGACTCGACCCCGGAGTCCAGCCGCACTCCTGGCCCCGACGGTGGCCGGAAGTTGGTGACGACCCCCGGCGCAGGCATGAAGTTGCGGCCCGCGTCCTCGCCGTTGATCCGGAACTCGATCGAGTGGCGCGTCGGCGCGGGGTCGGCGTAGCCGATCGCCTCACCGCTGGCGATGCGGAACTGCTCGCGGACCAGGTCGATGCCGGTGACCTCCTCGGTGACCGGGTGCTCCACCTGGATCCGTGCGTTGACCTCCAGGAACGAGATGACGCCGTCCTGGCCGACCAGAAACTCGCAGGTGCCGGCACCGCGGTACCCGGCCTCCTTCAGGATGGCTTTGGACGCGCGGACCATTTCGGCATTCTGCTGGCGGGACAGGAAAGGAGCCGGCGCCTCCTCCACGAGCTTCTGGTGACGCCGCTGAAGCGAGCAGTCGCGGGTTGAGACGACGACGATGTTGCCGTGGTTGTCTGCCAGGCACTGGGTCTCGACGTGCCGAGGCTTGTCCAGGTAGCGTTCGACGAAGCACTCGCCGCGGCCGAAGGCGGCGATCGCCTCGCGGGTGGCAGAGTCGAACAGCTCGGGGATCTGCTCCATGGTCCGGGCGACCTTCATCCCCCGGCCGCCACCACCGAAGACCGCCTTGACGGCAATCGGAAGACCGTGCTTCTGCGCGAAGGCCACGATCTCGTCGCTGCTCTCGACCGGGTCGGTGGTGCCGGGGACCATGTTTGCGTTCGCCCGGTTTGCGATGTGGCGGGCCTTGACCTTGTCGCCGAGGGCGTCGATCGCGCCGGGAGGGGGGCCGATCCAGATCAGCCCGGCGTCGATGACCGCCTGGGCGAAGGAGGCGTTCTCGGCCAGGAAGCCATAGCCGGGATGGACCGCGTCGGAACCGGACTTGGCAGCAACATCGAGCAGCTTCTGCTGCTCTAGGTAGGAGTCACCCGGAGTCGTGCCGCCGATGGCATAAGCCTCGTCTGCGACCTTGACGTGCAACGCATCTCGGTCCGGATCGGCATAGACAGCCACGGAGGTAATCCCGCTGTCTTGGCACGCGCGCGCGATCCGCACGGCGATCTCGCCTCGGTTGGCTATCAGTACCTTGCGGATGGGAGACATTCGCGGAGCCTAGCGTGTGACATGGGCCCAGAAGAGGTGACCTGCACCACCCAGGCCGAGGTTGGGGCGATCAGGCCACCTGGTTGAGCAACCACGCGGGACGCGGGGACATCAGCGGTGGGGGCCGGGCGCCCCCGCTGCCACGCGTGGGTCAGCCAGTTGAGACCCGTTTTTGGGCAAGCCGGTCCAGATCGCTCTGGCAGCGACACTCGAACTCGTCCAGCTCGCGGAGCGCGTCCTCGATGTCCCGGCTGCGCCGCTCAAGGCGCCCGCGCCGCTCGTGGAGCTGGTCCAGCACATAGCGGAGCTGGCTCGCCTGTCCTGTCGGCTCGTCATACAGGTCGATGATCGTGCGGATCTCCCCGAGCGGGAAGCCGAGCCGCTTGCCACGCAGAATCAGGTTGAGCCGAGTTCGTTCGCGGCGGTGGTAGATGCGCACCGTCCCGCGACGTTCGGGGGTGATGAGGTTGAGCTCCTCGTAGTGACGAACGGTGCGATGGGTGATGGCGAACTCGTCGGCGATCTCCGCGATCGTCCAGGTTCTCGAGTCAGGCGCCGTCCCCGCTTCGCTGTGCGAATCCGTCCTTGTCATGTCAGTCAGGATGCTCTACCTTTACGTTGACGTCAACGTCAAGCACGGTCATCAGCAGGGTTCCCTGCATCTCCCGGCGCCGACGAAGGGCCCCCTCATGTTCGAGCTCAGCAAGGACCACGAAGACTTCCGATCCGTCGTGCGCGAGTTCGCCGAGGCGGAGGTGGCTCCGCACATCGCGGCCTGGGACCGCGAGGCCCACTTCCCGGTCGACCTGATCCCGAAGATGGGTGACCTGGGACTCTTCGGCCTCGTGGCTCCGGAGGAGTTCGGGGGCGCCGACCCTGGCGAGGGAGCGTTCACGTTCCTGTGTGTCGCTATCGAGGAGCTCGGCCGGGTCGACCAGTCCATCGGCATCACCCTGTCGGCCGGTGTCGGACTCGGCATCAACCCGATCCTCACCTATGGCTCGCGGGACCAGAAGGAGCAATGGCTGCCCGATCTTGTGGCGGGTCGGGCGCTCGCAGCCTTCGGCCTCACCGAGTCCGAGGCGGGCTCGGACGCGGGCGCCACCCGCACCAGGGCCCGTCTGGAGGGCGACGAATGGGTCGTCGACGGCTCCAAGGCCTTCATCACCAACAGCGGCACCGACATCACCTCAGTGGTGACGGTCACCGCCCGCACCGGCGAGAACCCTGACGGGTCCGCCCAGATCAGCGCGATCCTGATCCCTTCCGGCACGCCGGGGTTCGCCGTCGAGGCGCCGTACCGCAAGCTGGGCTGGCATGTCTCCGACACCCACGGGCTGCTCTTCGACACCTGCCGGGTGCCGGCCGAGAACCTGCTCGGCGAGCCGGGCGCCGGCTACCGGCAGTTCCTCAAGACCCTCGACGACGGACGTATCGCGATCAGCGCCCTCGCCGTGGGACTAGCCCAGGCCTGCCTGGAGGCCTCCACCGGGTACGCCAAGACCCGCATCGCCTTCGGCCGGCCCATCGGGGTCAACCAGGGTGTCTCCTTCCAGATCGCCGACCTCGAGGTGATGGTCGAGGCGGCCCGCCTGCTGACCTACAAGGCCGCCTGGCTCAAGGACGAGCTGCACGCCGGACGCCGCTCCGTGAAGGAGGTCAAGCAGGCCGCCGCGGTGGCCAAGCTCTATTCGACCGAGGCTGCGGTCAGCGCCACCCGGATCGCGACCCAGATCTTCGGCGGCAACGGGTTCATGGAGGATTTCGCGGTGGCCCGCTTCTACCGGGATGCCAAGATCCTCGAGATCGGCGAAGGTACCAGTGAGGTCCAGCGCATGGTCATTGCGCGCGGCCTCGGTCTTCCCGGCGCCTGATCCGCCATGGCTCACCGGTCACTGAACAGATGTCAGGAGATGTCGGTATGACGGACGTCCAGTCCCAGCCACAGCCCTCCGCGCCACCTTCACCCACTCCACCCGACTCAGCCGATCGCCGGCCGTCCTTTCCCGGCCCTACAGAGGGTGGCGACCCGCGGGTCGCCGACGTGCGCAGGAGGCTCCAGACAGCACATGACGCGTCTGCCACACCACCGGCAGCGGCTGCGGCCAAGCTGGCCTCACAGAACAAGCTGTACGTGCGAGAGCGCATCTCGCTGCTCTTCGACGAGGGTTCCTTCGTGGAGGACGGGCGTTACGCCAACGCGATGTCAGCAGGCCTACCCGCTGACGGCGTGGTCACCGGACGAGGGACCGTTGAGGGCCGGCCGGCGATCGTGGTCGCCAACGACCCGACGGTCAAGGCCGGCTCGTGGGGCGCTCGGACGGTTGAGAAGATCATCCGCGCCACCGAGATGGCCCTGCGTGAAGAGCTGCCCGTCTTCTGGTTCATCGACTCGGCCGGCGCGCGGATCACCGACCAGGTCGATCTCTTCCCCGGGCGTCGCGGCGCAGGCCGGATCTTCCACAACCAGGTCGCGCTCTCGGGCAAGGTCCCGCAGATCTGCTGCCTGTTCGGGCCCTCGGCCGCCGGCGGTGCCTACATCCCGGCCTTCACCGACATCGTGATCATGGTCGACGGCAACGCCTCGATGTACCTGGGCAGCCCCCGGATGGCCGAGATGGTGGTGGGCGAGAAGGTCTCGCTGGAGGACATGGGCGGCGCGCGGATGCACTGCACCGTCTCGGGCTGTGGCGATCTGCTGGCCTGCGATGACGCTGATGCGATCGACCTGGCCAGGCTCTACTTCTCCTACGTGCCCTCGAACTGGCGCGCTGAGGTGCCCTCGTACGTCTGCGAGGAACCTTCCCGCCCGCTCACCCCCGCGACGGTCCCGGAGAAGGAGAGCCAGCCCTTCGACATCCACGAGTTCATCGACGGCCTGCTCGACGAGGACTCCTTCTTCGAGCTCAAACCCCTGTATGCCGCGGAGCTCGTCACCGGGTTCGGCCGGATGGCGGGGTCGACCGTCGGCGTGGTGGCGAACAACTCTGCGGTCAGGGGCGGGGTTCTCTTCATCGACAGCGCGGACAAGGCGGCCCGGTTCATCTGGCTGTGCGACGCCTTCTCGGTCCCGTTGATCTACCTGGCTGACGTGCCCGGCTTCATGATCGGCTCGGAAGTGGAGAGAGCCGGCATCATCCGGCACGGCGCCAAGATGATCACGGCCGTCTCAGAGGCAACGGTTCCGCAGTTCTCGGTCATCGTGCGAAAGGCCTATGGCGCCGGCCTCTACGCGATGGCAGGCCCGGGGTTCGGGCCGGACGCCACTGTGGCCCTGCCCACGGCACGGATCGCGGTGATGGGTCCGGAGGCGGCCGTCAATGCCGTGTATGCCAGGAAGATCGGCGAGATTGCCGATCCTGTCGAGCGTGAGCAGTTCGTGCAGGACAAGCGCCATGAGTACGAACAGGACGTGGACCTGGAACGTCTCGCCGCTGACCTCGTGCTGGACGCCATTATCGAGGCCGATGAGCTGCGCGCAGAGCTCGTGCGCCGGCTGGCCTATGCAGCACGGCGAGACCGGACGTTCAGTCAGCGTCGCAGAGGGGTGCCGCCGGTCTGAACGTTCGTCCCGATCCAGGTCGAACGCCGTTGAGGCGCATCGGTTCTGGCTCGCCCGGAGCAGCCGCGGCAGCGGTTTCGTACGCCTGGTCGAAGCGGTCAACCGTGTCCCCGAATCGGTGCTAAAGTCGTCCACGGCCCACCAGCCAAGCCGCACTAAATCTCCTCTGGTCCTCGGATCGGCGTGGATTTGACTGGCGAGGCGGGTCGGAGTAAGTTCGTATGGTTGCCCCGGTGTGACACTGGAAGGTGTTGTGTTGGTGTGCGTCCGATTCTTGAGAACTCAACAGCGTGCCAAAAATCGATGCCAAGTTTGATCTCGGTTGTGTTTGGGGTGGCCTTCGGGTTGTTCTGGGTG
>JACMPC010000080.1 GCA_014377705.1 Dermatophilaceae bacterium | reverse complement strand
CGCGGGCAGGAGTACTTCCTTCGCCTCGGCGTTCATCGCCTTCCGGACTCGTTTCAACGTCTGCGTTGCGAACGAATGGGTGCAGAGGTCGACCAACCTCCGGTCGGTGAGGCGTTCTAGCGTGTCCAGGACTGTGAACAGCAGAACTTGCCGGGCGTCGCCGTCTCGGTGCGAACGCTGGATCGACCCGATTCGGCGGAATACCTGCTCGAGACTGAGGATCGCGTGTTGATGGTGGCTCGGAACGTAGTGGCCGTTGGCGTCCGAGAAGAGCGCCGGGTCTGAAACGACGCTCAGTGCTTTATCGAGGCGTCGCACCCACCAGGTGATCGCTGCGGCGGATGCGTTGGGAGAGAGCTTCGGTGATGGTGTCGGGGCCAACGCCCCACGAGAAGGCAACAGTTGGAGTGGCTCGAGAGCTTCGCCAGCGACACCCGAGATTGCTATGCCGAGCGTGTAAATGATGGTGCCGGAGCGGCGCGTGGCCGGGATCGCCCAAACGTGCGGGGTCAAGGCGCCGAGTAGCGGGGTCAGGTAGGCATCGAGAAGGGCGAATCCGTCTCCGAGCCCGCCGGATGCCGCGAAGACGACCTCTCCCTTCGCGCTGGCATTCTTGATGTCGTTGAGGTCGGCCTGTTGAAGTTTCACGTCGCGGGCGATCCGTAGAAGCACTGCCGGGATCTTAGAGCGGTGCAGGAGGGCAGGATGGCGTCGGATGAAGTGGACGCCCGAGGTCGGGAAGGCCGACTCACCAGTCGTATCGAACCGAAGATCTCGAATGTCGTCGACGATGGTCTGCACGGTCTCGGCGCTCATGGCCGGGTCCGCGACCATCGTTTGGAGTTGGTGGAAGGCGAGCCCGGGGGCGATGAACCCGGCGGCGGCGCCCTTTGCCGCGGAGTCTTGAACGCGTCCCAGTCTGCGCTGCATCGCCTCATGGTTGTCGTCGCTGAGGTACTGAGTCGACCCCGCTTCGGTTTCGGCGACGTGAAGCGGATCGTAGTTCGCTCTGCTCATGGGCGGTCCGGCCAACTGGCGGACGGTGACGAGACCCGGGCGTTCGCGAGATCCCCGCTCGAACATCTCGATTTGGACTTCGTCAGTACCGAGATTGGGATTGGGGATGATCCTCAGCCGGGCGGCTTCGATGAACTCGTGGACCGCACCGTTCCAGATCCACTTCGGCAACGTCACGATGGTGCTAGCCGGAGGCTTTGTTGCCATGCATCAGAGACTAGTGAGTTGGATTGTCGGACGCCTTCGGTTTGTTGGTTCTCCGGAAGCCTCGTCGAAGCCGACCGACCTGATGACCGGGACCGCCGCAGCGAGCCGGCTCGCTCCGTGCCGGGGTCGGTGTCGGTGTCGAGCAAAGGTGCGGCAGGTTGCGCCATCCAGTACGTGGCCTGCACAAGGTAGAGGACCAGGCGATCGTGCGGTCGTCGAGCTGGTCAGCCAGGCCCATCCCGGCGGACAGAGGGTCTACGTTGACTGGCCTCGTACCTGGTTGTCGTCGGATTGGACGGCCAGTTGCTACTGCTCTGTCACGACCGCGAGCCAGGACCTGCCACCGACGCCGATCCGAAACCATTTGGAATGCCGAGGTGGCGGCGCCGAATGATCACCCGACCCAGTCAGGTGCACGGATCTGGCGCGACGAGCGTGCACCAGGACGACGTGCGTCCTTTCGCCGCGAGACGGGCGAGGACCTCAGGCGTATGTACCGGACGCGGATCCCACTCTGCGACGACCGCCGCGTGATCAGTTGCGCGGGAGACCGACATCTTCTTGGCAGTGAAGGTGCCACATGATGGGATTGGCTCATGTCGTGGAAGACGCGCCCGGTGACGCCGGATCGCTTCGAGGACTTCGCCGACGTCATCAACCGCACCCGCCGCGTCAACCACTGTTGGTGCCTGTCGCATCGGCTGCAGGCTGCCGAGATTGAGCAGCTGGGCGACGGAAACCGTGAGCGGGCCATGCGCCGCTTGTGCGAGCGTGAGCATCCGCCGGGGGTAGTGACTTACCGGGACGGCGAACCGGTGGGATGGTGCAACATCGGTCCCCGCACCGAGATCACGCGGCTGACCGGCTCACGTCTCATCCGTCCGGTCGACGAGCTGCCGGTCTGGAGCATTGTGTGCGTCATCGTCCGCCCGGGACATCGTCGACACGGTGTGACGGCGCAGCTGATCGAGGGCGCGGTGGCCTATGCCGCCTCGCACTGCGCGCCCGCGGTGGAGGCATACCCCATCGACCCTTCGGGACGGATGGATGTGACCATGGCTTTCGTCGGCACGAAGTCGATGTTTGAACACGTGGGTTTCCGGGTCATCGGCACCACCGGCGCCGTGGCGAGCGGAATGCCGCGCCTGGTCATGCGGCGATACATTCCCTAAGGATCTCGGGAGGTTGCGACGGGCGGCAGAGCACCAAGAACATGTGCCATGACAGCAGCTCTGTTTGCGCAAGAATTGGGTCATGACCGACGACTGGTCCACCTCACGCCAGCTCTTCCGCGACGCGGCCGACTGGTTCGTGGCCGAGACCGCACAGGTGGGTGACCGCTGGGCGGACCCGGGTCTGGGTGAGTGGGACGTGCGGGCTCTGGTGGGCCACACCTCTCGTTCGCTACTGACCGTGGAGACCTACCTCGGCGTCCCGGCCACAGCCGTCGACCTCGACTCCCCGACCGCCTACTACCTGGCCACCAGGTCGATCTCGGCGGGTCCGGAAGTCGCCCAGCGTGGCCGCGCCGCGGGCGAGGCGCTGGGCGCCGACCCTGCCAACGCGGTGGCGGCGATCGCCGAGCGAGTACTGCCGCTGCTGGACGATGCGGACGGCACGGAACTGGTCACCACGGTGGCCGGCGGAATGCGGCTGACCGCCTACCTGCCCACCCGCACCTTCGAGCTCGTGGTGCATACCCTCGACCTCGTGGCGGCGCTGGGCCTTTTTGCGGACCCACCCCAGGGCGCCGCGTCGCAGAGCCTGCGGATCGTGGCCGACCTGGCGGTCGCTGGGGGGCGGGCTGGACCCCTTCTGCTCGCTGCCACCGGCCGTACCCCAGCAGCATCGGGATTCAGCGTCCTTTGAGACCGAAGCACCCACCCGAATCGCTGCGCATAATGACATCCGTGACCAAGCCGCCCGCACCCGGTGACCCCAGTCCTGGGCCGACTCGCCCTGGCTGCGGTGCTCCTGAGCGCGGGCTTCGTCCCCTTGGCGTTTGCTGCGCGAAGACTTTCAGGCCGGGAGACCAGGCGAGACCAGGCATGCGTCTTAGCAGCCGCCTATCGCCCACCGTGGGGTAGGCATCACAGCGCCCACTTAGACGCAGGCGGCCGTCCCGACGAAACGCTCGCTCATGGCCGATGAGGGCGCGTCTCCTGACTGCATACAGCCTCATGGACATGAATAGTCAACCGTTCTTGCGCCGTGTCAACGGCTACGGCGAATCTCCCCGGGCGCACGCCCAGAGCACCTACTCGCAGACAAGCCCGCTTAGGGATACCTGCAAGCGGGGCGAGACGTGGATCCTCTGGGTGTGCTTCATAAGAGGTGCGTGAGCGGGAATCTTCACCGGACCACTCCTACGGGACACACCTTTGCGTGTACGGTCCGGACCTGTGCCGCTGCAGGATCAGGTTCCTCGAGGTTGCCCATAAGGCATTCTTACCCCATGTGGACCATACGGCTGGTTCGCCGAACATCAGGCCCAATCCACCGGCCATAGCTGACCAATGCCAAAATCCCGGCCCGCGACCTCGAGCCACAGGACCGGATCGTCGTCCCTAACGTAAGTCACCAGCGACCATCGGTTGCCCTCCGAGGGAGTCCCAGTCCCGATCACCGTCATAACTGCATCATCGCTCAGAACAACCGGATCCGCGTGGGGGACGGCCCGGCTCGTCCGACTGCTGCGTCGTGCGCAGGACCGCGGTCACGCAGTCGAAATTAAAGGTTGCCTTGTGGTGAGGTTCCATCAGCCGTTTGTCGTGGAGACTTGCAGGTATGCAACTGCCGCGACTTCTGGTCAAGGTGATCGACCCTGCGGGGGTGTACATGCAAGGCCGCAGCCCAAGGTGGCCCGGCCCAATCTTCCGTGGTGGCGCACTATATGGACCGGGGGTTCCCGGCGGTGCTCGCCAAGCCACGTCCCAAGAGCTCGTTGAGATGCGCGCCCAGGCAGAAACTGGCCGCCGCGAATTCGACGGGGTGAGCCGGCGGCCCGTGAACCCGTCGATCACGGCCCACGCCGCACACGAGCTAATCGAGTGTGGAACGACCATGATGCACGTTGGCGACCACGAGCTGACCGCCCACGTCGTCAGGTTCTGGCGCGGAGAGTCCGTCCTCGAGATCACGGTCGCTGGGGCAGGAGCGCAGTCGTCGTCGATGTCCAAAGTCAGCCGCAGGCTCACGACAGAGCACGAGCCGATCCTGGCCGGCTACTTGACGGATGCCCTCCAGAAGGGATGACTCAAGGCAGCGTTGCTGTTGGCGTGAGGAACGTAGCGCCACGTGAGTTCATCGTGGCAGCCGCAAGGGAACGACCGGTGATCAGAGCCGGCTCTTGGCTGCTGCAGCCGAGTCCCGATATGAGTTGCGCCCGAAATCATCCCGTAGCCGGTT
>JACMPC010000079.1 GCA_014377705.1 Dermatophilaceae bacterium | reverse complement strand
TGGCCGAGATCAGTGACGCGCTCGCGGCCGCGTCAGGTGTGCCACTGGCAGAGCTGAGGGAGCACCTGTACGTCCACTACGAGGACCGGGCGGTTTCCCATGTGTTCTCCGTCGCCTGCGGGCTGGAGTCCATGGCTGTCGGTGAGGGTCAGATCCTGGGGCAGCTTCGGATGGCGCTTCGTTCCGCGCAGCAGCGGGGTCAGGCCGGCGGGACGCTGAGCGCCCTGTTCCAGCAGGCCCTGAGGGTGGGCAAGCGTGCCCACGCCGAGACCGGGATCGACCGGGTCAGCAAGTCACTGGTGGACGCTGGTCTCGTCTGTGCCGCCGACCTCCTGGGGCCTCTGTCAGATAGCCGGGTGCTCGTCGTCGGCGCCGGCTCGATGAGCAGCCTGGCAGCCACCACGATCTCCAGGCTGGGCGCCGCGGAGCTGGTCATCATCAACCGGACACTGCTGAAGGCGGAGCGGCTTGCGGCCGCCACCGGTGGCGTTGCGCTCCCGCTGGCCGACCTCGAGGTCGCCCTGTCCCGAGCGGACCTGGTCATCGCCTGCACTGGTGCGCTGGGGCATGTCATCACTCCCGAGACTGTGGCTGCCGCTGCTGCCGGCGGGCGCACCACCGGTCCCCGGATGTTCATGGATCTCGGGCTTCCCCGCAATGTCGCGCCCGAGGTTGCCGAGCTTCCCGGCGAGTATGTCGTGGGCCTCGCGGAGCTCGACGAGATCCTGGCCAGTGATGCCCTGCACGCTCCACACGTCAAGGCTGTGGGCGACCTGGTGGCCGCCGAGGTCGCCGGATACCTCGTTAGCCGCCGGGCCCAGGAGGTTGCCCCGACCGTTGCCCTGCTGCGATCCCGGGCGGCGGATGTGGTGACCGCCGAGCTGAGTCGCCTGAGCCAGCGTCTGCCCGAGGACCTGTCAGATGACGCCCGCAACGAGATCCGCCTTGCCGTGCACCGGGTCGTCGAGAAGCTCCTGCACGCCCCGACCGTCCGTGCGAAGTCCCTGGTGGCTGGCGGTGAGGGTGGTGACTACGCCCGCGCCCTGCGCGAGCTCTTCGACCTGGATCCCCACGAGGTAGCCGCTGTGTCGGTCCCTTCCGAGAACGGAGGCTTGGCGTGAAATCCCACACCATTCGCCTGGGCACGCGACGAAGTGCGCTGGCCACGGCTCAGGCCGGGATGATGGCAGACCAGCTGCGCGACCTGGGGCACACCGTGGAGATGGTCGAGATCACGACTGTCGGCGACACCTCCACGGCTTTGCTCTCCACCATCGGCGGCACCGGCGTGTTTGCCGCGGCGATCCGCCAGGGCCTGCTGCTGCGCGAGATCGACATCGCGGTCCACTCGCTCAAGGACCTTCCGGTGGCCCCCGAGCCGGGGCTGCTCATCGCCGCGATTCCCGCTCGCGAGGATCCCCGGGATGCCCTGGTGGCCCGGGACGGCCTGACCCTGGGTGAGCTTCCGGCGGGGTCGTTGGTGGGCACCGGCTCCCCGCGGCGGAAGGCACAGCTGGCAGCCCTAGGTCTGGGGCTGGCAGTGACGGACATCCGCGGCAACGTCGACACCCGGATCTCGCTGGTGCGCAGCGGGTCCTGCGACGCTGTGCTGCTGGCCAGGGCCGGGCTGTCCCGCCTCGGGCGGCTCGACGAGATCACCGAGTCCCTCGACCCGCTGCAGATGCTTCCCGCGCCTGGTCAGGGAGCCCTCGCCATCGAGTGCCGCGCTGACCGCCCAGACCTCATCGAGGCACTGGCGCCGCTGGATGACCCGGACACGCGCGCCTGCGTGAGTGCCGAGCGTGCCCTGCTTGCCGCCCTGGAGGCCGGTTGCACCGCGCCGGTCGGCGCTCTCGCCGAGGTGGTCGAGGGCGAGCACGGCCTCGAGCTCTTCCTGCGCGCCTTTGCCGGCAGCCCGGACGCCAGCATCGACCTGCGCCGCTCGAGCGTCGGCCCGATCGAGGAGCCCGAACGCGTAGGCCGTGCGCTGGCGGCGGTCCTCCTCGCGGAGGGCGCCGCCGACATCATCGCTGTCGACATCACCGCAGCCGAGACCGTAACCCCTGATGCCTCCCGTCCAGATCGACCCGCTACGGAGCGTGCCCTGTGAGCCCAACGCACTCGACCGGCCAAGAACAGACCACTTCCACCAGGGCGGCCATGCATCCTGGCCGCGTCGCCTTTGTCGGCGCTGGTCCTGGTGACCCTGGCCTGATGACCCTGCGAGCCGTGGAGTACCTCGCCGAAGCCGACGTGGTCGTCATCGACCAGGTCAGCCGTGAGGACTTCGTGGCCCACCACGGGCGCCCGGACGTCGTCATCATCGACGCGGGACACGGCGAGCACGGCCAGCCGCTGACCCATGCCTCCCGCGCGAAGCTGCTGGTCAAGGCCGCCAAGACCGCCGGAGCCGTCAGCGGCAACGGGCTGGTGGTCCGGCTCATGGACGGGGACCCGGCCATGTTCAACGGGCTCTCCGAGGAGGCACTGGCGTGCCACAAGGCGGGGATCAGGTTCGAGATCGTGCCCGGCGTGAGCGCTGTCAGCGCTGTCCCCACGTATGCCGGTGTGCCGTTGACGTCCGCTCACTCGCCGTCGCTGCACGTGGTCAGCGGTGGAACCAAGGTTGACTGGACGCGGTCCACGTCCGACAACGTCACCGTGGTGGTGCTCGGCACGCCGGAGACGCTCAGCAAGGCTCTGGCAGAGCTGCTGGCCGCCGGCCGTCGCGAAGACACTCCGGTGGCACTGACCGAGCGTGGCACGACCATCACCCAGTGCACCCACACCACCACGCTGGGAGAGGTGGTCGACCTCATGACGTCGGCCAAGGTCCGGTTCCCGTCGCTGGCCGTGGTCGGTTCGACCGTGCTGCTGCGCGAGCAGCTGTCGTGGTTCGAGACCAAGCCGCTCTTCGGCTGGAACATCCTGGTCCCGCGCACCAAGGACCAGGCCGGTTCGATGACCACGCGTCTGGCGTCCTACGGCGCGACCAGCGACGTCGTTCCCACGATCAGCGTCGAGCCGCCGCGCACGCCGCAGCAGATGGAACGCGCCATCAAGGGTCTGGTCACCGGTCGCTACGAGTGGATCGGGTTCACCTCCGTCAACGCGGTGCGCGCGGTTCGTGAGAAGTTCGAGGAGTTCGGCCTGGACGCCCGCGCCTTCGCCGGGTTGCGGATCGCCGCCGTGGGCGGGGTGACCGCCGGTGCCCTGCGCGAGTGGGGCCTGGAGCCTGATCTGGTCCCCTCCGGCGAGCAGTCGGCTCGGGGGCTGCTCGAGGAGTGGCCGCCCTTTGACGAGGTCCTCGACCCCATCAACCGGGTGTTCCTGCCGCGTGCCGACATCGCCACCGAGACCCTGGTCGCCGGCCTGCAGGAGATGGGCTGGGAGGTGGACGACGTCACGGCGTACCGCACGGTGCGTGCCGCTCCGCCGGCGGCCTCGATCCGCGAGGCGATCAAGGCCGGCAAGTTCGACGCCGTGGTGTTCACCTCGTCCTCGACGGTGCGCAACCTTGTGGGTATCGCGGGCAAGCCGCACCCCTCGACCGTCGTCGCGTGTATCGGCCCGGCCACCGCCAAGGTCGCCGAGGAGCACGGCCTGCGCGTCGACGTGCTGGCGCCCGAGGCCCCCGCGGCTTCGCTGGTCGATGCCCTGGCCGAGTACGGCATGGGCCTGGCGGTCGCCGCGGCCGAGGTCGGTGAGTGCGTCGTGCGCCCCAGCGCCCGCCGGGCAGCGACCCGACGCCGGGCCAAGTAGTGGAGGTCCTGGCACAGCGCCCGCGGCGGCTGCGTCAGACCCCCGCGTTGCGGGCTCTGGTGGCACAGACCCGGCTGCATCCGGCCGACCTGGTGCTGCCGGTGTTCGTCCGCGAGGGCGTCTCCGAGGCGCAGCCCATCGGGTCGATGCCGGGAGTCGTCCAGCACGGCCTGGACTCGCTGGTGGCGGTGGCCCGCGAGGCCGTGACCGCAGGCCTGGGAGGTCTGATGATCTTCGGGGTGCCCGCGACCCGGGACGAGTCAGGTTCGGGCGCCGACGACCCCGACGGAATCCTCAATGTGGCGCTGCGCCGGGTCCGCGAGGCCGTCGGTGACGACCTCGTGGTGATGGCGGACCTGTGCCTGGACGAGTTCACCGACCACGGGCACTGCGGAGTGCTTGACTCGCAGGGGCGGGTCGACAACGACAGGACTCTGGTGCGGTATGCCTCGATGGCGCTGGCCCAGGCTGCTGCCGGTGCCCAGGTGGTGGGCCTGAGCGGGATGATGGACGGCCAGGTCGGCCATGTCCGGGAGGCGCTGGATCGCGGTGGCTTCACCGACACGATCATCCTGGCGTATGCCGCCAAGTACGCCTCAGGGTTCTACGGGCCGTTCCGCGAGGCCGTGGAGTCCACCCTGCAGGGCGACCGGTCGACGTACCAGCAGGATCCGGCGAACACGACCGAGTCCCTGCGCGAGGTCGCGCTCGACCTCGACCAGGGCGCGGACATCGTGATGGTCAAGCCGGCACTGCCCTATCTGGACATCCTGTCGCAGGTGGCGCAGATGTCGCCGGTGCCGGTCGCGGCCTATCAGGTGTCTGGGGAGTACGCCCAGATCGAGGCGGCCGCCGCCCACGGCTGGATCGACCGTGAACGAGTCATGATGGAGTCGCTCATCTCGATCAAGCGGGCCGGCGCTCAGATCATCCTCACCTACTACGCCCTAGAAGCCGCCCGCCTCCTAGCCCCCAACCCCCAACCCCCAACCCCCAGCCCCTAGCCCCCCGCCCCTCCGCTTCCTGCCTCAGAACCACCGTTTAGCAGGCTTCGAGGGCCCGAAACGGTGGTTTTGCGGCAGCAAGAGGGGCTGTGGTGAGCCTGGCGGTGGGTGGGACCAGGCGGCCGGTGAAACGGGAGATGTTGCCGCGCTGACGTGCGTGGGTGATGTGTTCCGCCACGTTGCCCGGGTCGCGTTGGATCTCTGCGAGATCCCATCGGACGAACTCCAGGCCGCAGTCACGCATCCGGTCTTCGCGGATCTTCTCGGCGACGACAGAGAGCGCGGCGGCTTCAGCACTGGCTCCGTTGGGGTCGAACTGGCCGAGGTACTTGCCCCGCCCGTCAGCCTCGGCGACAGTCGCGCCGTCCCGCCAGAGTCCGTCGACCCTGCCGAGAAAGCGCCCGCGGTGGTCATGGACGGACACCTGGCTCTCAGGCAGATCCACGCCCAGCTGCCAGAGGCGGATGAAGGACCACGACTCGAACCAGGTCTCACGTGAGGGGTCGAGCAACTGCAAGCCGGTGTCCGCGGCGGTGATGAACGGCCAGCCTCGCTGCTCTCGCCGAACAGCCGACAGCTCGGCCTCGACGATGAGGCCTCTTCTGAGGGCCGCATCCGCAATGGCCACGGCATCGGGCAACGGCAGCTCCCGCATGCAGTCGATCACCGTTCGTGCCACTGAGGTCAGGCGCAGGCCGTTCCGCGTCTGGACATGGTGGGCAGGCAGCAGACCGGGCTCAAGCCTCGCCAGCCCTCCGGGAAGGCCCGTGGCCGCAGACCGGTCTGTGGTCAGTGCCACCCAGGAGGGAATGGTCAGTGGAAGGGGAAGCCCGAACTGGCAGGCAGCGCTGTGGTGGCTGGCCACAGCCCAGGGACGCAGCCTGGCTGCGGCCACGGTGATGAGCAGGTGACGGTCGCGGGGACTGGACTCGCGCCATACGGCCTCGGCCACGAACATGCCACGCCCGAGTCGCCGCACCAGCTGACCGCGCAGAGCGCGTTCGACGACCCGTGAAGAGAGTCCGGCCGTGGCGGCCTGGCGTAGATCGAAGACGGGAGGCAGGCCGCCCAGGGCGCCGGTGACATGGAGCATAGATCCACAGTCCGAGGTCGGCCGAGTCTGTGGAAGCCCCAAACCCAACCCTGTGGACAATGGTGCCCGCCCCGCCACCCCTGTGCATCCCCGATCCCCGGTTTGTCGCCCCACCCGGAGAAGTCCGGCCCGGTCTCACAGACGGGAGCATCCGCTCCCGTGCCGCTTGCTGCCGTCAACCCACCGTTGTGGTGGTCTCCGGTGGCTCAATCGGTGGTTTTGAAGCAGCAAGCGAAGGGGTGGGGGACGGGGGGACGGGGGGACGGGGGGAGGCGTGGGAGGGCGTGGCGGGGTGGGCTGTCGGGCCTTTCGGTGGGGCTGTTGGGCTGTTGGGGCTGTTGGGGCTGTTGGGGCTGTTGGGTCAGGCGGGGAGGTCTGCGGTCTGGACGAGCTGGACGTCCAGGACGATCTTGACCTTCTCGCCGACGAGCATGCCGCCGCCCTCGATCGCGACGTTCCAGGACAGGCCGAAGTCCTTGCGGTTGATCTCGGTGGTGGCCTCGAAGCCGGCGCGGGTGCCGCCCCACGGGTCGGCGCTGACGCCGCCGAAGTCCAGGTCGAAGCTGACCGGCTTGCTGACACCCTTGATGGTGAGCAGGCCCTCGAGGGCGCTGTCAGTCACCGTGGTGGACGCGAAGGTCATGGTGGGGTTGTTCTCGACGTCGAAGAAGTCGGGGGACTTCACATGGGTGTCGCGGCCTGCGCTGTTGGTGTCGATCGAGGCCATCTGCACGGTGGCCTCGACGGTGGACAGCTCGAACGGCTGGGCAACCGTCACGACCGCGGCGAAGTCCTTGAACTGGCCACGGACCTTGCTCACCATGAGGTGGCGAGCGGTGAAACCGACCTCGCTGTGGGAAGCATCGACGTTCCAGATGCCAGGCTTGAGGTCAGAGAGGTTGGTCATGTGATGCTCCTTGTGTGTGCGGGTTTGGCCCGTCAGGTGTGGTGGGGTCCGAGGTCGGCGCCAGCGGTATGAAGTTTACTGTTCAATCAAAAACCGTAGCAGGATTAAGTTTAGTTTTCAACAAGAACCGGTTAGGATCCATCTCATGAACACAGACACACCCCAGCCGCGGTGGCTCGACGCGCAGGAACAGCAGGTCTGGCGCGAGTACCTGCGCGCGAGCCGGTTGCTGGAGGCCACCCTGGATCGTGACCTCCAGGCTCACGGGCTGCAGCTGTCCGAGTACGAGATCCTCTCCATGCTCTCCGAGCAGCCGGACCGGCGACTTCGGATGTCGGTCATCGCCGAGCTGGTGGTGCAGTCCCGGAGCCGGCTGACTCATACGGCGGGGCGCCTGGAAAGCCGTGGATGGGTCCGCCGAGAGCCCTGCGCCGGGGACCGGCGTGGTGTTGAGCTGGTGCTCACCGACACCGGCTTCGCCGAGATCACCCGGATGGCACCGACCCACGTCGGCAGCGTCCGCGACAACCTGCTGGCGCATCTCTGCCGCAAGGATCTGCTTGCCCTCGGCCGCGCGATGGCGGCCATCAGCAACGGCATCGAGAGCACGGGGGTCTGCGACCAGGTGCGTGAGGCGCAGGAACAGCGCGCCTGACCGGGCCTGCTGCCCGACCGCGGTCCAGCGGGCGGACGGCCCGGCAGAGGAATCAGCCCGGAGACTGAGATAATGGTAGGTATGACCACTCCCCAGACGCCATACCCGTATGACGCGCCGGCCTCCAAGGCGCTGCTGTCCCGCGCCACCGCGGTGACGCCAGGTGGGGTCAACAGTCCCGTGCGCGCCTTTCGGGCGGCCGGCGGGACGCCCCGGTTCATGGCCAGTGCCAGCGGTCCGTACCTCACCGATGTCGATGGCCGTGAGTATGTCGACCTGGTCTGCTCGTGGGGTCCGATGATCCTGGGCCACACACACCCGGACGTGCTGGCCGCGGTCCAGGGTGCAGTGCTCAAAGGCTTCAGCTACGGGACGCCGAGCGAGAACGAGGTCGCGCTCGCCGAGGAGATCGTGGCCAGGGTTGCCCCGGTCGAGCAGGTGCGCCTTGTCAGCAGCGGCACCGAGGCGACGATGAGCGCCCTGCGGGTGGCCAGGGGTTTCACCGGCCGGTCCGCGGTGGTGAAGTTCGCCGGCTGCTACCACGGGCACGTCGACGCGCTCCTGGCCTCTGCCGGCAGCGGCCTGGCCACGTTCGCCCTCCCGGACTCTGCCGGGGTCCCCGCCTCCAGCGCCGGCGAGACGATCGTCCTGCCCTACAACGACGTTCCGGCCCTGGAGGCTGCCTTCGCCGAGCACGGCCACCGGATCGCCGCCGTGATCACCGAGGCCTCCCCGGGCAACATGGGGATCGTGCCGCCACTGCCCGGCTTCACGCAGGCCCTGCGCCGGGTGACCACGGCGCACGGCGCCCTGCTGATCTCCGACGAGGTGATGACCGGGTTCCGCTGCAGCGCCTCGGGCTGGTATGGCCTGGAGGGTCCGTATGCCGGTGGCCCGCCTGACCTTTTCACCTTCGGCAAGGTGATGGGCGGCGGATTCCCGGCGGCGGCCTTCGGCGGGCGCGCTGACATCATGGCGATGCTCGCGCCGGACGGGCCGGTCTACCAGGCCGGGACGCTCTCGGGCAACCCGGTGGCCACGGCGGCCGGCCTGGCCACGCTGAAGGGCTGCACCCCGCAGGTGTATGACCGGCTCCAGGTGGTCAGCGCGGCGATCGCGGACGCGACGTCCGAAGAGCTCTCCCGGCACGGCATACCGCACGTGGTGCAGCGGGCCGGGAGCATGTTCAGCATCTTCTTCCGGGAGGGGGCGGTGACCAACTACGACGAGGCGAGGGCCCAGCAGGTGCCGGCTTTCTCGGCATTCTTCCAGTCCATGCTCAGCCAGGGGGTACACCTGCCCCCGAGCGCGTTCGAGTGCTGGTTCGTCAGCGCAGCCCATGATGACGCGGCGGTCGACCGGGTGCTGGCCGCTCTGCCCCTGGCGGCCCGGGCGGTCACGGACTCGTTTGCGGCGTCCTCATGAGCGCCGCCGCCGGCAGGCCCGAGCGCACCGTGGTGCACCTGATGCGCCACGGTGAGGTGCACAACCCCACCGGGGTGCTGTACGGCCGGCTGCCCGACTTCCATCTCTCGGATCTGGGTCGCGAGATGGCCGAGACGGTCGGCGCCCATCTGGGCGGGCACGACGTGACGGTGGTCGTGGCCTCATCGCTGGACCGGGCGCAGGAGACGGCCAGACCGATCGCCGCGCCGCACGCTGTCGCGATCACCACCGACGACAGGGTGATCGAGGCGGGCAACTACTTCGAGGGCAAGGCCTTCGGGGTCGGTGACGGGTCGTTGAGATACCCGAAGCACTGGCCCAAGCTGGTCAACCCGTTCAGGCCCTCCTGGGGGGAGCCCTACCAGGAGATCGCCGACCGGATGCTCGCAGCGGTTGCCGATGCCCGCGGCCTGGCCCGGGGTCACGAGGCCGTGATCGTCTCCCACCAGCTGCCGGTGTGGACCGTGCGCTCCCAGCTGGAGGGCCGGCGCCTGTGGCACGACCCCCGCAAGCGTGAGTGCTCGCTCGCCTCCCTGACCTCCCTGACCTTCGTGGGTGACGAGCTCGAGTCGATCGACTACAGCGAGCCGGCGGGTGCCCTGCTGCCGGGGGCCCGCAATATTGCAGGTGCATGAGGATGGCCATGTCGCTGTTCCATGAGGCCGCGGCCGTCGTCGCCGCGGGGGCGCTCTGCCTGGGTCTGTCGGCGTGCGGGGCTGACCCGAACTCCCTTGCTGCGCAGGCCCGGTCCGGCGATGGCAAGGGCTATGTCTCCGGTGACGGCAGTATCGAGCGGGTGGCCACCGGTGAGCGTTCGGCGCCGCTGACCTTGAGCGGTGCCACCTTGGAGGGCGCCCCCTGGAAGGTCGCCGACGCCCAGGGCAAGGTCCTGGTCCTGAACGTGTGGGGCCAGTGGTGCGGGCCGTGCGTGGCCGAGATGCCGCACCTGCAACAGGTCTGGTCTGCTCTGTCCAAGGCTGAGAAACCGGTGCAGTTCATGGGGATCAACTCCCGCGACGGCGTCGAGACGGCAAAGTCCTTCCTGAGCGCCAACAAGATCACCTACCCTTCGCTGCGGGACGATGGCGGCGCCACCCTTCTGGCCCTGCGCGGCAAGGCGAACACCACGCCCACGACGCTGGTTCTGGACCCTCAGGGGCGCCTGGCTGCCCGCGTCTCGGGCCCGGTCACGGCCGCGACGCTGAGCGGATTGGTGAACGACGTGCTCGGCGAGAAGAGGTGAGCGCCGACGCCGCGGGCGCCATCACGTCCGGTGCCCTTCCCCTGGCGATTCTCGTGGCCCTTGCAGCCGGCTTCGTCTCCTTTGCCTCCCCGTGCGTCCTGCCACTGGTGCCGGGCTTCCTCGGGTACGTGACCGGGCTCTCGGGGGTCACCCTCGAGCAGCGCAGCCGGGGTCGGCTCATGCTAGGGGCGCTGCTGTTCGTCCTCGGGTTCAGCGTCGTCTTCATCGCCGTCGCGGTGACGGTGTCCACCGCCGGCACGCTGCTGGTGGAGCATCAGAGCCTGCTGATGAGACTCGGCGGTGTCGTGGTGATCCTCATGGCCCTGGTCTTTCTTGGCAGCGAGAGGCTGGGCGGTCAGGGAACGTGGAGGCCCGGGTGGAAGCCGGCCGCCGGCCTGGCCGGGGCACCGCTGCTCGGCATGGTGTTCGGCCTCGGCTGGGCTCCCTGCACCGGGCCGACCTTCGGGGCGATCATCGCGCTCTCGACGGCGCTCTCGGGCGAGCAGCATGTCGTCGCCCGCGGCATCGGGCTCGCCACGGCCTACTCGGTGGGCCTGGGTCTGCCCTTTCTGCTGATCGCCGGTGGCTACGCGCGGGCAGGTCAGGCCTCGCGCTGGCTGCGGGAGCACTACCGAGGCATCCAGATCACCGGAGGGGTGCTCCTGCTGATCGTCGGGGTCCTCCTGGTGACCGGCTTGTGGGAGGTCGCGACCACCTCGGTGCAGTCACGCCTGGTCGACGAGTTCCGGACAGTGCTGTGAGACGCGGTCGGCGATGACACGGGTGGGCAGGAATTATGGGTGCTGTGATGGCGGGGGTGCCTGAATGACCCAGAACAGGATGGACACCCGTCCCGACGAGAGCGATGTGACCCAGCCGAGGCTTGGTACTGTCGGCATGTTGCGCTGGGCCTGGCGGCAGCTCACGAGCATGCGCACGGCACTTTTCCTGCTCCTGCTGCTGGCCATCGGCGCGGTGCCCGGCTCGATCTGGCCGCAGCGCAATATCGATGCCGGACGGGTGGCCGACTACCTGGCGCGTCACCGGAGCACGGGTCCGTGGCTGGATCGCCTGGGGTTCTTCGACGTCTACTCCTCACCCTGGTTCGCCGCCATCTACCTGCTGCTGTTCGTCTCGCTGGTGGGCTGTGTCGTTCCCCGGTCCAAGATCCACTGGCGGGCGATGCGGGCCCAGCCCCCACCGGCTCCCCAGCACCTTGAGCGGCTCCCCGAACACGGCCAGGTCGAGGTCGACGGCACGCCCGAGGAGGCGCTGGCGGTCGCCCGGGAGGTCCTTCGGGGCCGGGGGCTGGCGAGCAGGCTCCGGCCGGGCGGGCGCTATCGTCTGCGAAGCGAGGGCCTGTCGCTGAGCGCGGAGAGCGGCTACCTACGTGAGAGCGGCAACCTGCTCTTCCACACCGCGTTGATCGTGGTCATCATCGCGATCGCCGTCGGCCACCTCTTCGGCTGGCGCGGCGACCGGATCCTGGTCACCGGCAAGAGCTTCGCGAACACCATCTCGGCCTATGACACCTTTGACCCCGGCCCCTGGGTCGACACCGAGGGCCTGTCGCCGTTTACGGTCGCCGTCGACAGGCTCGACGTCACCTTCGAGGAGCGCAGTACCGGCGCGCAGCGCGGCGCCCCGCGCGACTTCACGGCATACACCCGGACGCAGGCCAGCCCGGATGCCCCCAGGGTCAGCCAGATCCTGAAGGTGAACGGGCCGCTGAAGTTCGGCGGGACGTCGGTCTTCCTGCTTGGCAACGGCTACGCGCCTGTGATCACCGTCCGTGACGGCGCCGGCCGGGTGCTCATGCACGAGGCCACGCCCTTCCTGCCCCAGGATGCCAACTACAAGTCGGTGGGCGCGATCAAGGTCACATCAGCGAGTCCGAAACAGCTGGGGCTGTTCGGGTTCTTCCTGCCCTCGGAGTACATCGACGAGGCGTCCGGGCCCTCGTCGTTCTTCCCCGGCCTGAAGAACCCCGCCCTGGCGCTCGGGGTCTATGAGGGTGAGCTGTATCCCCAGGGGCGACCCCAGTCGGTCTACACCCTCAGCACCGAGAAGATGGCCCAGCTCAAGAACTCCAAGGGTGATCCGTTACGGCTGCTGCTCAGACCGGGCCAGAGCACTCAGCTTCCCGGTGGCCGGGGGAGCGTCACCTTCGACGGGGTCCAGCGTTGGGCCGGGCTGTCGATTCGTTACGATCCGGGCAAAGCCCTGGCGCTGGGCGGAGCGGTTGCCGCGCTGGCCGGGCTGATCGCCTCACTGATGATCCGCCGCCGCCGGGTGTTCATCCGCGTCCGGCCGCTGCAGGGACGTACCGTTGTCTCGATCGGCGGACTGGCCAAGGGTGAGGACCCCGGCCTGGGGTCAATCCTCGAAGACCTGCTCACGACCATCGCACAGCTCAGTGACACCAAGCCCAGCAGAACTGAGTCCAGCAGAACTGAGTCCAGCAGAACTGAGTCCAGCAGAACTGAGTCCAGCAGAAATGGGTCCAGTGAAACTGAGTCCAGCAGGAACTAGCTACGCAAAACTCGGACCCGGTAAAATTGGGCCCAGTACCAAGTCCAGCGGCACCGAGGAGACCGGGACCACAGTATGACGAATGAGACTCTAGCCCTTTACGCCAACCTGGCGGTCTACTCGGCCATGGCGGTGTTCACCGTCGCCATGATCGCCTTCGCGTCCGACCTGGCCGGAGCGGCGCCCGCCAGCCTGGCATCAGCCTCGGGGGCCCAGAAAGCGGCGGCGCTGGTCGGCGCCGGGCCTTCGGCGACAGGCCCTGCTCCTCTGGTCCCGGGCGAGGACCCGGCGCCGCGCAGGCGCAAGGCAGCTGGCATCGCGATGGTGCTCACCGGGCTTGGCGGTCTCCTGCTCATCGCCGCAGCCGCCATGCGGGGTCTGTCCGTTCACCGGGCACCGCTGGGCAACATGTTCGAGTTCGCCCTCGTGGGATCCATGTTCGTCGTCCTCGTCTTCATCGCCATCAGCCTGCGGCGGGACGTCCGGTGGCTGGGGCTCTTCGTCGTCGGGCCGGTGCTGCTCACCCTCGGACTGGCGATCACGGTGTTCTACACCGACGCCAGCGAGCTGCTGCCCTCCCTCAAGAGCGTCTGGCTGGTCATCCACGTCACCGTCGCCACGTTCTCGGTCGCCCTGTTCACGATCGCCTTCAGCGTGGTGATCCTGCACCTGGTCAAGACGTGGCTGGAGGTTCAGGACCCTTTGTCCATGTCCCGCCTCAAGACCGTCGTCAACGCAGCCCTTCCGCCGTCCCGGTCTCTGGACCGGACGGCATACGGGATCCACGCGGTGGCCTTCCCGCTGTGGACCTTCACCCTGATCGCCGGTGCCATCTGGGCTGAGCAGGCGTGGGGTCACTACTGGAACTGGGATCCCAAAGAGGTCTGGACGTTCGTCATCTGGGTCATCTACGCGGCCTACCTGCACGCCCGCGCCACCACGGGGTGGTCGGCCCGTTCGGCGAACTACCTTGCGATCGTGGGCTTTGGTGCCATTCTGGTCAACTACATGGTCGTCAACGTCTTCTTCGTCGGCCAGCACTCTTATTCGGGGATGTGAGCATGGCGCGCTACTCAGTGTTGCGGTTGATGATCTTCTTCGGGCTCCTCTGCGCCCTGTGGCTCCTGGGGCTGCGTGATCCCAGCCAGCGCTGGTGGCTGCTCGGTCTTTCGGCGGTGGGCTCGATGGTGGTGTCCTTCTTCGTCCTGCGCGAGCCGCGGGCGCAGTTCAGCGCCAGCATCGTGCAGCATCTCGATGATCGTGCCGAGCGCGCCGGGCAGGCGCGCGCCCACGAGATCGACGAGCATGCCGAGGACACGGAGGCCAGCGGGGGGTCGCGGTCGTGACCGGGTTTCCCCGGACCTGAGCACGGCCATCCAGCCCGAGTGACGCCACCAGCGGGATCGTTTGCCACCACATGTAGCCGAACGTTCCAGCGGAGGGGCCTGGGTTGGGTCGTTTGCCACCACATGTAGCCGAACGTTCCAGCGGTGGCACTCAGGCAGGGTTTGAGCCCGATTCACCCGGCGTGCTGACTCAGGTCAGATGGGACGCCGCCGCCAGGCCGAGTCCCAGCAGCACGCCGTAGACCAGCTCGAAGCGGCCCGTCCCGGACAGCGCCGGGACGAGGTCTTTGCCCAGCGCGCCGCCGAGGACTCTTCTCAGCAACGGGATCGCCAGAGCGAAGGACAGCAGGGCGAACAGGGCGGTCGGGTGGATCGCGCCGGCCACCAGGACGCAGGCGAGCGCGACGGCCAGCAGCCCGGAGTACAGCGCGCGGGTCCGGGTCTGGCCCAGGCGCACGGCCAGCGTCCGCTTGCCGTGCTCCTGATCAGTCGGTATGTCGCGAAGGTTGTTGGCTACCAGGATCGCCGAGGCGACGGCGCCGACCCCGACCGCGCCGGCGGCGGCGTCAGGGCTGACGGAGAGTGCCTGGGTGTAGGTCGTGCCCAGGGTGGCCACCAGACCGAAGAACACGAACACAAAGACCTCGCCCAGCCCGGAATACCCATACGGCCGCTTCCCTCCGGTGTAGTACCAGGCGGCGGCGATCGAGGTTGCCCCGACCAGCAGCATCAGGTAGGCACCGCTGAGTGCCACCAGGATCACACCGAAGACGGCTGCGACGGCGAACGAGAGCATCGCCGCCAGCCTGACGGCGCGGGGGTTTGCCAGGCCCTGACCCACCAGCCGCACCGGGCCCATCCGGTCCGCATCGGTGCCCCGGATGCCGTCGGAGTAGTCGTTGGCATAGTTCACCCCGACCTGCAGCGCCAGCGAGACGAGCAGGGCGAGAACGGCAAAGGCCACGTTGCCCGCATCGAGGGCGAAGGCGGCGCCGGTACCGACCAGAACGGGCGCGACAGCGGCAGGAAGGGTGCGGGGGCGGGCGCCCTCGACCCACTGGGACGACGTGGCCATGGAGTTGCTTCTCGCTCAGCTTTCTGTCAGGTCCGGTGGTGGCGAGTCACAGCCGGCGAGGCCGTCCGTGAGGACAGCCGTTGCGGATGGCCGAGGCAGTTGCAGGCGACGGGGGATGTCATAGGTTGCGCAGGAAGTCAGGGTCGTCGTCGGGCCCACGGGGTGCCGCCGGGTAGCTGGGTCCCCGCCGTCCGCTCTGCGGGCCTCGCTGCCTGCCCGTCACCAGCCAGGCGATGCCGCCAATCGGGGTGAAGAGAAGGATGAGCACGATCCAGATCAGCTTGGGCAGATACAGAACACGGGCGTTCTCGGTCTGGATCGCATCGATCACCGCATAGATCGTGATGGCGAGTGGAACGACGACGAGCAGTACCTTGGCCATCCTGACCTCCCTGCCTGATTGTCTGATGTGGTCTCTGCTGATTTTGTCACGGCTCAGGCGCTGTGGTCGAACAATGTCCGAACCGCGGCCCGATCCGGCTTGCCCGGGCCTCGCAGAGGGAGCTCAGCAACGGTCGCCAGCCGCCGGGGCAGGGCATGACCAGGCAGCATGCCGCGCAGCTTGTCGCGCACCTCGTCAAGGTTCGGCGGCGAATACCCCTGCCTGACAACGACTGCAGCACAGATGACCTGGCCCCACTCGGGGTCAGGTCTGCCGACCACGATCGCCTCGGTGACGCAGTCGAGCTGGCCGAGCGCCGCTTCGACCAGATGCGGAACCACCTTCAGGCCACCGGTATTGATCAGGTCGTCGATGCGGCCATCCACCACCAGAGAGCCCTGGTCGTCGAAGTGGCCGACGTCGTCCGTGAGGAACCAGGGAACGCCGTCGGGGTCTTCGCTGAAGGACTCTGCGCTGAGCGCCGGCTCGCCGAGGTAGCCCTGGGCCAGCGTGGCCCCGCCAAGCCGGATCCGGCCGTCGTCCTCGAGGCACACCTGGCTGACATCCAGGGCACGACCGTCGTAGACGCAGCCCCCGGCGGTCTCGCTCATGCCGTACGTGGTCACCACCTTGACCCCGAAGCCGCGGGCCTGCGCGAGCAGGCTGGCGGGTGCGGCCGCGCCGCCCAGCAGAACGGCCGAGAACCGGGTGAGGGCCTCGCACCCCTCGGCGGAGACGAGCAGCCGGACCAGCTGGGTGGGCACGACGGCGGTGTAGGCCGTGGTGCCTCGGCCGATCTCGGCGGCGGCGCGGGCGAAGGCGGCGGCGCTGAAGCCTCCCGCCAGATCCATGCAGACCGGCGTCGTGCCCGCGACCACTGACCGGACCAGGACCTGGAGCCCGGCGATGTGGTGGGCGGGCAGGGCCATCAGCCACTGGCCGGGGCCGCCGAGGCTTTGATGGGTGGAGTGGGCCGAGGCGCGCAGGGCGGCGCCGGTCAGCATGGCGATCTTGGGGCGCCCGGTTGAGCCGGAGGTGCCGATGGTGAGAGCCAGGCCCGCGGGGAGGCCGTCCTGGTCGTCCGGGATCGGCGGCGGGGTGCTGCTCATGGCGTGCGGGGCCACGGCGGGGCCGGAACCGTCAAGCGCTCTCCTCAGGTCCGTCAGGACGCTCAGCGCCTCAGTGCCGGAGGGGACGGGCAAGGCGCGTAGCCGGTTCTTCGAGCTTGTCATCACGGCCTCGCTCAGTAGTAGTACGGGTAGGGGGACCAGTCCGGGTCGCGCTTCTCCAGGAAGGAGTCCCGGCCCTCCACCGCCTCGTCGGTCATGTACGCCAGCCGGGTCGCCTCACCGGCGAACACCTGCTGGCCCATCAGCCCGTCATCTGTCAGGTTCAGCGCGAACTTGAGCATCCGCTGGGCGGTGGGGCTCTTGCCGTTGATCTCCGCGGCCATCTGCAGCGCCTCGGCCTCGAGGTCGCCGTGGTCGGCAACGATGTTGACCGCGCCCATCCGCTGCATGTCCTGCGCCGAGTAGGTGCGTCCGAGGAAGAAGATCTCGCGGGCGAGCTTCTGCCCGACCATCTTGGCGAGGTACGCCGAGCCATAGCCTGCGTCGAACGAGCCGACGTCGGCATCGGTCTGCTTGAACTTGGCGTGCTCGCGGCTGGCGATCGTCAGGTCACATACGACGTGCAGGGAGTGGCCACCGCCTGCCGCCCATCCGTTGACCACGGCGATGACGACCTTGGGCATGGTGCGGATGAGTCGCTGCACCTCCAGGATGTGCAGCCGCCCGCCTTCGGCCCGAACCCGGGCGGCGTCAACCGTGCCGGCGGTCTCGCCGTCGGCATACTGGTATCCGCTTCGCCCCCGGATCCGCTGGTCCCCGCCGGAACAGAAGGCCCGGCCGCCATCCTTGGCGCTGGGACCGTTGCCGGTCAGCAGCACGGTGCCGACGTCGGCGGACATCCGCGCGTGGTCCAGGGCGCGGTACAGCTCGTCGACCGTGTGCGGGCGGAAGGCGTTGCGCACCTCCGGGCGGTTGAAGGCGATGCGCACGGTTCCGTTCGCGGGCCCGTCCAGGATGCACCGGTGGTAGGTGACGTCTGTCAGGTCGAAGCCGTCCACGACGGTCCAGGCGCTCGGGTCGAAGGTCTCGCTCACGCTCTTTTCGCTCACCTCAGCGAGAATAGGACTCATGACATTGCCGCCGACGCCCGCCCTCGCTGAAGTGCTCGCCACGCTGTCCGTGGTACAGATCCCGATGCGGGTCAGGTTCAGGAACGTGATGGTGCGCGAGGCCGCGCTGATCCGCGGACCGAAGGGCTGGGGCGAGTTCGCGCCGTTCCCTGAGTACGACGATCCTGAGTCCTCCCGCTGGCTCGCGGCTGCCATCGAGGCCGGGTGGCTCGGCTGGCCGGACCCGGTACGCGGGTCGGTGCCGGTCAACGCGACGGTGCCCGCGGTCCCAGCCAGTGAGGTCGCCGGCATCCTGGCCCGGTATGACGGGTGCGCGACGGCCAAGGTCAAGGTCGCCGAGGCGGGCCAGCGATCCCAGGACGATGTCGACCGCGTTGCCGCGGTACGCGCCGTGATGGGGTCACAGGCGCGGATCCGGGTGGACGCCAACGGAGGCTGGGCAGTCGACGAGGCGGTGGACGCGCTGCGCCGGCTATCTGCCTACAACCTGGAGTATGCCGAGCAGCCCTGTGCCACTGTCGAAGACCTGGCGGCTCTGCGAGTTGCCCTGGCACACAACGGCATTGGCGTCCTCGTGGCGGCTGACGAGTCGATCCGGCGGTCTTCCGACCCGATCCGGGTCGTCCGGCAGGAGGCCGCTGATGTCATCGTGGTGAAGGTGGCGCCGCTGGGGGGAGTGCGTTCCGCGCTCGCGATCGCCCAGGAGTGTGGGCTGCCGACGGTGGTCTCCAGCGCCCTGGACACCAGCGCCGGTATCCGCGCCGGTCTCGCGCTGGCCGCGGTCCTTCCCGAGCTGCCGTTCGCCTGCGGTCTCGGCACGGTGGAGCTGCTGACCGGCGATGTCACCGATGACTCTCTAGTTCCGCTGGCCGGCTCGATCGCCTTGCGTAACCTGGACGTTGACGGGGACCTGCTGGAGCGCTGGCGGGCCCCCGCCAGCCGGGAGCAGTGGTGGCGTGAGCGGATCGTTCGCTGCCACGCTCTCCTGGCTCGGTGACAGCTCAGACCGGGCGGACGACCAGGCATACCTGCTGGTTCTTCACCCGGGTCAGTACCAGGGTCATCTCGACCGACCCGGACAGCCGAAGCTGACGGCGCAGCTCGTCGGCGTTCAGCACCACCCCGCGCTTCTTGATCGTCACCCGGCCGACGTCGCGGTCCCGCAGCCATGCCCGCAGCGCCTTGACGTTCAGCGGCATGGACTCGGTCACGGCGAACCGCCGGGCGTATCCGACGTCGACGCAACGCTCCGAGGTCACGTACCCCACGCCGGAGTCGAGCTCGAAGCCGTCCACCGCGGAGGTCAGCGCCCCGGTCAGCCCGGCCCGGATGACGGCCCGGTCGGGCTCGTACAGCCAGGAGCCGATCTGCCCCAGCGATGACGCCACCGGAGCCGCGCCCCCACCCTTGCCACCCTTGTCATCCTTGTTATTGATGCCATTTTCGGTGTCGGCCTCACGCACGGTCCACGACTTCCCCTGGGAACCGATCACCAGGGCAGAGCGCCCGGCGCGGCTCACCAGCGGTCCCCACCAGATCGCGCACTCCAGCACCTCGCCGCCCAATGACGTCCACTGTGCCTCGGTGCCTGCCGGAATCGCCGCGTGAGGGAAGGATGGAGAGAGCTTGGCCCCGGTGGCCGGCAGCGACTGCGCGATGGACTGCACCGTGGACCACGACGGCGAGATGGCGTCCAGCCTGAACACGCGCCGGGTCTTGCCGCGGGCATCGGTGACGCCGGGGGTGCGCCGGGCTGGGTCGAGCCAGGCTCCGGCATGCCGGGCACCCTCCCCGGCGGGCAGCTGGGTTCCTTCGGCGGTGCCGATGAACGCAGAGGCCCCCGGCCAGTGGCGTAGGTTGACCCCGGCCACCGTCGCGGTGACCTCGTCTGCCTCGATGGCAGTCACCGCCATGTCCAGACCCGCGATGGCCATGGCGTCGGAGCCGATACCGCAGGTGAGGTCGAACACCTGACGGACCCCGGCCCCACGGAAGCGCTGGGCATGCCTGGCCGCGATCTCCAGCCTGGTGGCCTGTTCCAGGCCGTCGGCGGTGAACAGCATCCCGTCCGCGAACTCCCCGAACTTCTCACGTCCCTTGGCCCGCAGGCGGGACTGGGTCAGGGCCGCCGCGACCAGGTCGGTGTCGAACCCGGCCGCCCGCAGCCCCTCGCCCAGCGACAAAACAGTCGACTCGTCATACGGGGGAAGAGACTGCAGCAGACCCCAGCCCTCGCCAGAGATCAGCTTGGTCATCGAGGCGAGGTCCATGGTGGACATCCTCCCCTACGACCTTCGCGGGGGGGGCGCCAGACCCGCCCGCGGTCCTCGCAAACCCGTCGGGGGGAGGCCGTTTCTGGCACTCAAGTTGACCGAGTGCTAACCGGCAACCTAGATTCTGATTAGCACTCGTCATGTGCAAGTGCTAACCGCGAGCAGTGAGCAGGTCGACCCCGCGACGGAGGCCAGCCCGCCACTCGCCTGATTCAACGCACCATGGAGCGCATTAGCGCTCTTAAATTTCCTGTCCATCTTCGACATTCCCGAAGGGGAGGTCACACGTGTCGGTTTCCATCAAGCCCCTCGAAGACCGCATCGTCGTCAAGTCCAGCGAGGCCGAGCAGATGACTGCTTCTGGCCTCGTGATCCCGGACACCGCCAAGGAGAAGCCCCAGGAGGGCGAAGTCCTGGCGATCGGTCCCGGCCGCATCGACGACAACGGCAACCGCGTTCCGCTCGACGTTGCCGTCGGCGACAAGGTCATCTACAGCAAGTACGGCGGCACCGAGGTCAAGTACGACGGTGAGGAGTACCTCATCCTGTCTGCCCGCGACGTCCTCGCGATCGTTACCCGCTGATCTCAGCTTCGCGTATGACGAGCCCCGGCCACGCACCCTCTCGCAGGGTCGTGCCGGGGCACCGTCATCCGGCTGCCTCAGCCCACACTCTGCAGTTCGTGGTCCGTTAGCCCGCACGACCCAGATCAGAGCGCATGCCAGCCCGTATGTCGCTCCTGCTGCCTCCGGCATAAGCCAGGCAGCACCCAAGAACCGTTCGTAGTTAGGGAAAGCTCATGGCCAAGACGCTGGAATTCGATGACGCGGCGCGCAAGTCGCTCGAGCGTGGCGTGGACAAGCTCGCCAACGCGGTCAAGGTGACGCTCGGCCCAAAGGGTCGCAACGTCGTCATTGACAAGCAGTGGGGCGCCCCGACCATCACCAACGACGGCGTGACGATCGCCCGTGAGGTGGAGCTCGAGGACCCCTACGAGAACCTCGGCGCGCAGCTCGCCAAGGAGGTCGCCACCAAGACCAACGACGTTGCCGGTGACGGCACGACCACCGCGACCGTACTGGCTCAGGCCATGGTCAAGGAAGGCCTGCGCAACGTCGCCGCCGGCGCTGCCCCGTCCTCGCTCAAGCGCGGCATCGACGCTGCCGTCGAGGCAGTCAACGCCCGCCTGCTCGAGACCGCCCGTGAGGTCGAGGGCAAGGAAGAGATCGCCCAGGTCGCTGCCCTCTCCGCACAGGACCCGATCATCGGTGGCCTGATCGCCGAGGCCTTCGACAAGGTCGGCAAGGACGGTGTCATCACGGTCGAGGAGTCCCAGACCGCAATCACCGAGCTCGAGTTCACCGAGGGCATGCAGTTCGACAAGGGCTTCCTGTCGCCGTACTTCGTGACCGACCCCGAGCGCATGGAGGCCGTCCTGGAGGACGCCTACGTGCTGATCACCCAGGGCAAGATCTCGGCCGTGGCCGACATCCTGCCGATCCTGGACCAGGTCGCCCAGGCCAAGAAGTCCCTGCTGATCATCTCCGAGGACGTCGACGGCGAGGCGCTGTCCACCCTGGTGGTCAACCGGATCCGCGAGATCCTCAAGGTCGTGGCGGTCAAGGCTCCCGGCTTCGGCGACCGCCGCAAGGCGATGCTGCAGGACCTCGCCGTCCTCACCGGCAGCTCGGTCATCAGCGCTGAGGTCGGGCTCAAGCTCGAGTCGACCCAGCTCGAGGACCTCGGCACCGCCCGCCGCATCGTGGTCACCAAGGACAACACGACCATCGTCGACGGTGCCGGCGACAAGGACGAGCTGGCCGGACGCGTGCACCAGATCAAGAGCGAGATCGAGCGCACCGACTCGGACTGGGACCGTGAGAAGCTCCAGGAGCGCCTCGCCAAGCTGTCCGGCGGTGTCTGCGTGATCAAGGTCGGCGCGCACACCGAGGTTGAGCTCAAGGAGAAGAAGCACCGCATCGAGGACGCCATCTCGGCAACCCGTGCGGCCATCGAAGAGGGCATCGTCGCCGGCGGTGGCTCCGCCCTGGTCCACGCCGTCTCGGCGCTGGACGACCTCGACCTGGTCGGCGACGAGCTGACCGGCGCGAACATCGTGCGCAAGGCGGCGGCCGAGCCGCTTCGCTGGATCGCGGAGAACGCCGGCCTCGAGGGCTACGTCGCGGTGTCCAAGGTCTCCGAGCTCGAGCCCGGCAACGGGCTCAACGCCGAGACCGGCGCCTACGGTGACCTGATCAAGGCCGGGATCATCGACCCGGTCAAGGTCACCCGCTCAGCAGTGCGCAACGCTGCGTCGATCGCCTCCATGATCCTCACGACGAACACCCTCGTCGTCGAGAAGAAGGTTCAGGAGGAGTCCGCTGACGGCGGTACCGGTCACGGCCACGGTCACTGACCAACGCCAGTAGCTCGACGAAGGCCGCAGCCCCAGGTGTTGCGGCCTTCGCTGTGCCGGCAGCAGCGTCACCAGATCCGCGGAAGACGTGGCCGGAGTTTTGGTAAGCGCTTACCGAATATGGGCACGGTAAAGATTTGTTATGGCCTCGTCATAGTTGTTATATTCTGCGAAGTCCTTGGCAATGGTGCGGCTGAGCTGGAGGTACCAAGTGCGTTCGAGGACGACGAAGTTGGAGAGCTTGCTGGAGGCGGTGCCCGACGCCCTGGTGGGGATGGACCAAGAGGGTGTGATCCGGTTCGTCAACCGGCAGACGGAGGCGCTGTTCGGCTACGACCGCGACCAGCTGATCGGGCGGCACATCGATATTCTGGTTCCCGAGACTCTCTACGTGGTGTACGCGCAGCATCGGGAGGACTACTTCACCGATCCCAGGACCCGGTCCAGCGGGCTGGATCTGGAGCTGACCGCAAGGATGCGGGACGGCAGGGACCTCTCGGTCAACATCAGCATGTCCAGCATCGACACCGGGGACGTTCTGCTGGTGATCACCGCGAGGCGCGACGTGATCAAGCAGAGGCGTGCCGTCGAGGGCGCTCAGCTGACCGCGGCGATCGTCGAGTTCTCCGATGATGCCATCATCGGCAGCACCCTCGAGGGGGTCGTCACGAGCTGGAACCCGGCCGCCGAGAGGATGTACGGCTACCCCAGCCAGGAGATCATCGGCACGTATGTCGGCCGGCTCAGTCTCCAACATCGAGCCAGCGAGCTCAAGGACTGCCTGGCTAGGCTCAAAGCCGGACAGGCTGTCGAACGCCTCGAGACCGTGCGGGCCCGCAGAGACGGGACGGTGTTCCCGGCCTCGATCACCATGGCACCGATCCGTGACGAGGACGGCGCGATCGTGGGCGTTTCGGTGATCTGCCGCGACGTGACCGAGCAGCGGAAGGCGTTGGAGGCCGCCCAGCGGATGGCTGCGATCGTTGACAGTTCGCACGATGCCATCATCAGCGGCTCGCTCGACGGCATCATCACAAGCTGGAACCCGGCCGCCGAGGCGATGTATGGCTACTCCGGCCGGGAGATCGTCGGCAAGTCCATCAGGCTCGTGATCCCCAGCGGTCGGACCCTTGAGATCGCCACCATCCTGGGCAGGATCAACGAGGGTCAGGCGGTCGAGGACTTCGAGACGGTACGGGTCCGCAGGGACGGGACCGAGTTCCCGGTCTCGCTCACCATCTCGCCGATCCGTGACACCGGCGGCGCGATCGTCGGCACCTCCGCGATCCACCACGACATGACGGCATACTGGGGTCGGCTCGAGATCGCCCAGCGGCTGGCGGCAATCGTCGAGAGCTCGGGCGATGCCATCATCGGCCGCAGGCTCGACGGCACGATCATGAGCTGGAATCCGGCCGCCGAGAGCATGTTCGGCTATTCCAGCGCGGAGATGATCGGCGAGCCCGCCCTCTGCCTCATACCCCCGGGTCGGTCTGACGAAATCCCTGCCGGACTGGCCCGGATCGAGGCCGGCCAGTTCGCGGAATGCTCTGAGACGAGGCTTGTCCGAAAGGACGGAACGGTGTTCCCGGTTTCGATCACCGTCTCACCGATCCGCGACGAAAACGGTGCGCCGGTCGGCGCATCCGTGATCCTTCGTGACCGGACCGAGCAGGAGCACGCGGCGCAGTACGCGCGGAGCCTGATCGAGGCCGCACTGGACCCGCTGATAATGGTCGGCCCGGACGGCAGCATCAGCGACCTCAACGAGGCCGCGGTCAAGATCATCGGGCTCTCCCGAGACGAGCTCAGTGGCAGCGACTTCACCCAGTACGTCACCGAACCCGACTCGGCCAGCGAGGTCCTCCGGCGGGTGCTCGCGCAAGAGTCGGTCGTCAACGCCCCGCTGACCGTGCGGCACCGCAACGGCAGCCTCACCAGAGTCCTGTGCAACGCCTCGGCATACCGTGACAGCGCCGGGAACGTGCTCGGCGTGCTGGCGGTCGCCCGCGACGTGACCGAGCACCTGCTGAGGGACGAGGCGGTCCAGGAGGTAGCGTCCATGGTCGAGTTCATCGACGAGGCGATCATCGGCACCACGCTCGACGGGGTCGTCACGAGCTGGAACCCGGCCGCGACCAGGATGCATGGCTACTCGGCAGACGAGGTCCTCGGCAGGTCCATCGGGTTCGTGATTCCCGATGATCGGGCAGACGAGGTCGCCGCCATCCTGGCCAGGGTCAGCGCGGGCCAGGTCGTGAGGGGCTTGGAGACCGTGCGACTGCGCAAGGACGGGACAGTGTTCCCGGTCTTGATCACTGTTGCGCCGGTCCGTGACCCCGGCGGCGCGATCGTCGGCTCGACAGCGATCGGGCGGGAGCGCAACTGACCCGTTCAGCCGCTGTCAGCCGAACGTGACTCGGATCGTCGTCTCGCGGAGCTTGACGCTCGCGCCGGGTCGGACCTGGCGGCCGCGCCGGCGATCGATCTCGCCGTCCACGCTCACCCCACCGTCCTCGATCAGGGTCCGGGCCTGCGCTCCGTCATCGACCACCCCGGCGAGCTTCAGGAGCTGACCGAGCCGGATCATCTCGCCGGTGATGGGTATGACGATGATGTCGCTCATGAGGTGAGGCCATTCACGTACGGGCGTTGTCTCATGCGTTCATTGTGACCCGCAGGCCACCGCCGTTCAGCTCGCGGCAGGGATGGCCGGCGTTGGCTGGTACGTCGTCTCACGTTCGTACTCGGTCATGGCACCCCACACCCCGTACGGCTCACGCACCCTTAGCGCGTGCTGACGGCAGGGTTTTAGGACAGGGCAGCCCAGGCAGACGGCCTTGGCTGCGCTGTCCCTGCTGCGACGGGCCGGGCCTCGCTCACCCTCGGGGTGGAAGAAGACATCTGGGTTCTCACGCCGGCAGGACCCGTCGAGCTGCCACTGCCACAGATCTGCAACTGGACCGGGCAAGCGAGATACTGTGGCCAACGGGTGCCTCCTTGGATGGACCGACGGGTACGCCGGGGCGCGGACTGGGCTTGGGGTGTTGCGGTGAGCACAGAAAGACTCTTGCCCGCGCCTTTTGGACGTTACCCTTGTGAGGGTGCGCTAACAAGGGTGATCCGGCGTGACTTGTGCTATTGACAAGAGCGATCGGAACGTTCGTTCCGATCGCCCGCCTACCGTAGAATCGGCGAATGAGTTCACCGGCCGCCTCGGAGCCTGCGGTTCCTGCCCCTTCTGCCAGTCCGTTCGCTGCTCTGGGCCTCACGTTTGACGACGTGCTGCTGCTCCCGGGTGCCACCGAGGTCATCCCCAGCGAGGTCGACACGTCGGCCCGGCTCTCCCGCAACATCTCCCTGAGACTGCCGCTGATATCGGCGGCCATGGACACGGTTACCGAGTCTCGGATGGCCATCGCCATGGCCCGCCAGGGTGGCCTGGGCATCCTGCATCGCAACCTCTCGATCGAGGACCAGACCAGGCAGGTGGATCTGGTGAAGCGCTCCGAGTCGGGCATGGTCGCTGACCCGGTCACCACTACCGGGGACGCGACGCTGGCCGAGGTCGACGAGGCGTGCGGGCGGTTCCACATCTCGGGTCTTCCCGTGGTGGACGACGACGGCGTGCTGATCGGAATCATCACCAACCGCGACCTGCGCTTCGAGACCGACTTCACCCGTCCCGCCTCAGAGGTGATGACCCCGATGCCACTGGTCACCGCCCGGGTGGGCGTGGACAAGATCGACGCGTTGGCATTGCTGGCCAGGAACAAGATCGAGAAGCTTCCGCTGGTCGACGAGGCCGGGCGGCTCAAGGGCCTGTTCACGGTCAAGGACTTCGTCAAGACCGAGCAGTTCCCGATGGCCACCAAGGACGACTCGGGACGCCTGCGGGTGGGCGCCGCCATCGGGTTCTTCGACGATGCCTGGAAGCGCGCCATGTCACTGGTGGACGCCGGTGTGGACCTGCTGATTGTCGACACGGCCAACGGCCATGCCAGGGGCGTCACCGACATGATCCGCAGGCTCAAGTCTGACCCCGCCGCGGCGCATGTCGACATCATCGGGGGCAACGTGGCCACCAGGGGAGGCGCGCAGGCTCTGGTCGATGCCGGCGCAGACGGGGTGAAGGTCGGGGTGGGACCTGGGTCGATCTGCACGACCCGGGTCGTGGCCGGGGTCGGTGTCCCGCAGGTCACCGCCATCTACGAGGCCGCTCTGGCCTGCAAGGCCGCCGGGGTCCCGGTCATCGGTGACGGCGGGCTGCAGTACTCCGGCGACATCGCCAAGGCGCTCGTGGCGGGCGCCGACACGGTGATGCTCGGGTCGCTGCTGGCCGGCTGTGACGAGAGCCCGGGTGAGCTGGTCTTCATCAACGGCAAGCAGTTCAAGTCCTATCGCGGCATGGGCTCCCTGTCCGCAATGCAGTCGCGGGGCCGCGGCAGGTCCTACTCCAAGGATCGCTACTTCCAGGGTGACGTCACCGACGACGACAAGGTGGTGCCCGAGGGGATCGAGGGTCAGGTGCCCTACCGCGGACCGCTCGCGGCGGTGGCATACCAGCTGATCGGGGGCTTGCGTCAGTCCATGTTCTACGTGGGCGCCCCGTCGATCCCCGAGCTTCAGACCCGCGGGAAGTTCATCCGGATCACCGCGGCAGGGCTGAAGGAGAGCCACCCGCACGACATCCAGATGACCGTGGAAGCCCCCAACTACAGCCAGCGCTGACGGCAGCGCAGTCCTTGCCCTGATCGGCCGGTAACCTTGGCGGGTGAACCAGATCGAGATCGGGCGAGGCAAACGAGGCCGACGGGCCTATTCCTTCGACGACATCGCGGTGGTGCCCTCGCGGCGCACCCGTGATCCGGAGGAGGTGTCGGTGGCCTGGCAGATCGACGCGTACCACTTCGACCTTCCCGTGATCGCCGCCCCGATGGACTCGGTGATGTCCCCGGAGAGCGCCATCGCGTTCGGCAAGCTCGGCGGGCTGCCGGTGCTCGACCTCGAGGGCCTGTGGACGCGGTATGACGACCCGACCTTCCTGCTGGCCGAGATCGCCTCGCTGGACGCCGGCGCCGCGACCGCGCGGCTGCAGCAGATCTACTCCGAGCCGATCAAGCCGGAGCTGATCACCGAGCGGCTCCGTCAGGTCCGAGAGGCAGGCATCACGGTGGCCGGCGCCCTCTCGCCCCAGCGGACCCAGGAGCACTGGCAGACGGTCGTGGAGGCAGGCTGCGACCTCTTCGTCATCCGCGGCACGACGGTCTCGGCGGAGCACGTCTCCAGCCGGGCCGAGCCGCTGAACCTCAAGCGCTTCATCTACGAGCTCGACGTCCCCGTCATCGTCGGCGGAGCCTCGTCCTACTCGGCGGCACTGCACCTCATGCGCACCGGTGCGGCCGGCGTGCTCGTCGGGTTCGGCGGCGGCGCCGCGCACACGACGAGGCTCACCCTCGGCATCCACGCGCCGATGGCGTCAGCCATCGCGGATGTGTCGGCAGCCCGGCGGGACTACATGGATGAGTCCGGTGGCCGCTACGTGCACGTCATCGCCGACGGCGGCGTGGGACGCAGCGGTGAGATCGTCAAGGCCATCGCCTGTGGCGCGGGCGCGGTGATGCTCGGGGCTGCCCTGGCCCGGGCGACGGATGCTCCGGGCAGGGGATTCCACTGGGGCCCCGAGGCGCATCACCGCCTCCTGCCGCGCGGCGAGCGGGTCGAGGTCGGCGCGCTGGCCTCGCTCGAGGAGATTCTGGTGGGTCCGGGCCGGATGGCGGACGGCACCACGAACCTCATCGGGGCGCTGCGCCACGCCATGGCCACGACCGGGTACTCCGACCTCAAGGAGTTCCAGCGGGTCGAGGTCGTGGTGGCCCCCTACCAGCGCAGCTGACGGACGGGTTGGGAGCCGGGCGGGTCCTCCGCAGGCAGCGGCGATGAACAGCGGGCGGGACAGGGCTTGTGCTCGCAGATCGGCCTGCTGGTCCGCGTCGGTACCAATTGTTACCAGTCAGTAGATATCCGGGCTTGCACCCCCTAATGTGACGTTCATGACCTTGGACGTGATCGCCGATCCCGAAAACGACTCCACGGCAACGTATGCCGTGGACCCTGGGCTGGCCCGCCGTCTCGCGGCGCGGGTGGTGTGCGCGCCCCGGCACGACACCCTGCTCACTCATACGCCGATGACCGGTGCTCCCCTCGCGTTGCTGCCCCAGTCGGCGGAGGCCGACGTCACGGTGGCCTACGCGGCGGCGCGGGCGGCGCAGCGCAGCTGGTCCCGGATGCCGATCGGGCACCGGGCCCGGATCTTCCTGCGGTTTCACGACCTCGTGCTGGAGCGGCAGGACGAGCTGCTCGACCTCATCCAGCTCGAGACCGGCAAGGCTCGCATGCACGGGTTCGAAGAGGTCGCGGACACCGCGATGGTGAGTCGCCACTATGCCCGTCGCGCGGCCGGATACCTGCGTCCGCGCCGCCGTCTCGGGGCCTTCCCGCTGCTCAGCCAGCCGGTCGAGGTGCTCCACCCAAAGGGCGTCGTGGGCATCGTCGCCCCCTGGAACTACTCGCTGTCGATGTCGGTCACCGACGCGATCCCGGCCCTGATGGCCGGAAACGCGGTGGTGCTCCGGCCCGACAACCAGAGCGCCCTGACCGCCTTGGCAGCGGTTGCCCTGCTGGATGAGGCCGGGCTGCCCGAGGGGGTGCTCCAGGTCGTGCTCGGCGTCGGCCGTTCCATCGGCAACGCGGTTCTGGAACAGGCCGACTACGTCTGCTTCACCGGGTCCACCGCGACCGGGCGCCTGGTGGCTCAGAACGCAGCCAGACGCCTGGTCGGGGCCTCGCTCGAGCTCGGCGGCAAGAACGCCATGTATGTCGCGCAGGACGCCAACGTGGCCAAGGCCGTCGACGGGGCCGTGCGGGCCTGCTTCTCATCGGCCGGCCAGCTCTGCGTCTCCATCGAGCGGCTGTACCTGCACCAGAACATCGCCGCCGAGTTCCTTGCGGCATTCGTCGCCGCGACCCGGTCCATGCGACTGTCCCCGGCCCTCGCTTACCATGCGGACATGGGCTCGCTGGCCTCGGCCGAGCAGCTCGAGCGGGTCAGCGCGCACGTCGAGGACGCCCGGTCCAAGGGGGCCAAGGTCCTGGCCGGCGGCCGGGCCCGGCCCGAGATCGGGCCCTACTTCTATGAGCCCA
Organism: Dermatophilaceae bacterium; assembly: GCA_014377705.1. GTDB lineage: Bacteria > Actinomycetota > Actinomycetes > Actinomycetales > Dermatophilaceae > UBA4719. Next base: position 4,752 of record JACMPC010000079.1, on the reverse strand, counting down.
CCATCCTTGACGAGGTCACCGCGGCGATGGCCTGCCGCGACGACGAGACGTTCGGCCCCGTCGTGTCCGTCTACCGGGTGGCCGGCGACGACGAGGCGATCCTTGCTGCCAACGACAGCGACTTCGGCCTCAACGCGTCGGTGTGGACCCGAGACGTGGCACGCGGGCGTCAGATCGCCCGGTCGCTCAAGGCCGGCACGGTCAACATCAACGACGGTTATGCGGCCGCCTGGGCCAGCGTGGGAGCACCGATGGGTGGCATGAAGAGCTCCGGGGTGGGCCGGCGCCATGGCAGCGAAGGCATCACCAAGTACACCGAGATCCAGAACATCACCGCCCAGCACGTCATCGGGTTCGCCGCGCCGTTCGGACTCTCCGACGAGCGATGGGCCAAGGCCCTGACGATCACGCTCAGCACGTTCAAACGACTAGGAGTCAGGTGACGATGTGGTTGACATGATGGCGGACAAGGGCGAGCACGACTACGACGTGCTGGTGGTCGGCTCAGGTTTCGGTGGCTCGGTCACGGCACTGCGACTGGCAGAGAAGGGTTATCGGGTGCATGTCGTCGAGTCCGGTCGCCGGTTCGCCGACGACGACTTCGCCAAGACGTCGTGGAACCTGCGCCGATACCTGTGGGCTCCGCGGCTGAAATGCTTTGGTGTGCAACGGATCCATCGCCTCCCGGACGTGGTGCTCCTGGCCGGCGCCGGGGTCGGCGGGGGCAGCCTCAACTACGCCAACACCCTCTATGTCCCGCCCGAGGCGTTCTTCCAGGACCCGCAGTGGGCACATATCGCCGACTGGCAGTCCGAGCTCACGCCACACTACGAGACCGCGTCGCGGATGCTCGGCGTGGTGACGAACCCCTGCGAGGGACCGGTCGAGCAGATCATGCGCAAGACCGCCGAGGACCTCGGTGTGGGTGAGACCTTCCGGAAGACGCCCGTTGCCGTCTATTTCGGCAAGCCCGGCGAGCGGGTCCCCGACCCGTTCTTCGGTGGCGCCGGCCCCGGTCGCACCGGGTGCACCCAGTGTGGCAACTGCATGGTCGGCTGCCGGGTGGGCGCCAAGAACACCCTGGTCAAGAACTACCTCGCCCTCGCCGAGCGCCTCGGCGCCACGATCGAGCCGCTGCGCACGGTCGTCGCCGTCGAGCCGATCGACGATGGTCGGCGAGAGGCCGGATACCGGGTGACCACAGAGGCGACCGGGGCCTGGTTCCGCAAGGCACGGCATACTGTCACGGCATCTCAGGTGGTCTTCGCGGCGGGCGCCTGGGGGACCCAGCGACTGCTCCAGCGAATGTCGCATGAGGGCCTGCTGGGTGATCTCTCACCCCACCTCGGCCGGCTGACCCGGACCAACTCCGAGGCGCTCCTCGGCGCGACCACGGTGCGGGTGCCCCCCGACACCGACCTGACCAGGGGCGTGGCGATCACGTCATCCTTCCACGTCGACCACGAGACCCATGTCGAGAACGTGAGGTACGGCAGGGGGTCCAACGCGATGGGGCTGCTCGCCACGATCATGGTCGACGGCGGGGGAACGGTGCCGCGGCCGATGCGCTTCGTCGGCCAGGCGTTCCGGCACCCGGTGGCGTTCCTGCGGGCGACCTCGGTCCGGCGCTGGAGCGAGCGCTCCATCATCGGCCTGGTCATGCAGTCCCGGGACAACTCGATCACCGTTACGGGCAGGCGTCGTCTCACCGGCGGCATCGGCCTCACCTCCACCAAGGGGCACGGCGAGTCGAACCCGACCTGGATCCCCGGCGGGCACAAGGCCGTACGTCAGATGACCGACCGACTGCAGGACTCGACGGGGGTTCCGGCCGTGCCCGGCGGCTCACTCGGCGAGATCGTGAACGTCCCCATGACGGCCCACTACCTCGGCGGCGCGGTCATCAGCGACGACCGGGTCAACGGCGTGGTGGACCCCTGGCACCGCGTCTGGTCCTACCCGGGCCTGCACATCGTCGACGGGTCCACGATCTCGGCGAACCTCGGGGTCAACCCGTCGCTGACCATCACGGCGCAGGCCGAGCGGGCCATGTCGTTCTGGCCCAACCGTGGCGACCGGGACCCGCGCCCGGCACAAGGTGAGTCATACGAGTGCCTCAAGATCGTCAGGCCCCCTGTGAGCGTCTGAGGGGCCAGTCTCCGGGAGCGGCGGCTCCGGCTCGTTGCGCCAGGAGCGCCACAGGGCTGCGTAGGCGCCGTTCGCGGCGACCAGCTCCTCGTGGGTGCCGATCTCGCTGATGTTGCCGTCCTCGACCACTGCGACCCGGTCCGCGTCGTGTGCCGTCTGAAGGCGGTGGGCGATCGCGACGACGGTGCGGCCCTTGACGACAGCGGCCAGCGACCGCTCCAGGTGGCGGGCGGCGCGAGGGTCCAGCAACGACGTGGCCTCGTCCAGCACGAGGGTGTGCGGGTCGGCCAGCACCAGGCGTGCCAGGGCCAGCTGCTGCGACTGCGCCTCGGTCAGGTTGCGCCCCCCGCTGCCGACGATCGTGCCCAGCCCGTCGGGCATCCCGCTGGCCCAGCTGTCCGCGTCGACCGCGCGCAGCGCCGTCCACAGCTCGCCGGGTGTGGCGGTGGGCCGGGCGAGCAGCAGGTTGTCCGCCACGGTGCCGACGAAGACGTGGTGCTCCTGGGTCACCAGAGCCACCTCGCCACGAAGGTGATCGAGCTTCAGGTCCACCAATCGGACGCCCCCGACCTCGACTCGCCCCGCGCCTGGGGCATCGATACCGGCGAGCAGCCTTCCCAGCGTTGACTTTCCGGCGCCGGACGGGCCGACAACGGCCAGGCGCTCGCCGGGCTGGAGGTCGAGCGAGACCCCCTTGAGGACGTCGTGGCCGGGGCGGTAGCAGTAGCGCACATCCTCAGCGGAGATGTCGCGGCCGCTGGGTGCCTCGCCGGTGGAGCTGCGGTCCGGGGGCACGTCGGCGACCCCGATCACCCGGGCCAGGGACGTGGCGCCGACCTGGATCTCGTCGAGCCACATCAGCAGGTCATCCAGCGGGCCCGCCATCTGCTGGACATAGAGAACGACCGCTGTGACCGTGCCGATCGTGGCGTGGCCGCCGGCCACCAGCCAGCCACCCCAGGCGAGGGTGGCCGCAACGGGCAGGAGGTAGGCAAGCTCGACCTGCGGGAACCAGATCATCCGAAGGCGCAGGGTGTAGGTCTCGGCATCAAAGCAGCTGCCGATGGCCTCGTCGATGCGCCGCCGGCGCCGCGAGCCCAGGCGGAGCGCGTCCACGGTGCGGGCGCCGTCGACGGTCTCGGTGATGACGCCGTTGGCCACGGCATAGGTCGCCCGCTCACGCAGGTAGCCCGCGGGAGCCAGCCGCAGGTAGGTCCGCGTCGAGACCCAGATGAGGGGGACGCCGATGACGATGGGCAGGGCAATCAGCGGTCCGGCAACCAGCGCCGCCGCCACGGTGAGCACCGTGGTCACGACGGCGACGAACAGCGAGGGTATGCCGAATCGCACGACCTGCGAAAGCGCTTCGACGTCGTTGGTCGTCCGGGACAGCAGATCGCCGGTGCCGGCCCGTTCGACGGTCGACAGGGGCAGCCCGGTGACCCGGGAGATGAACTGCTCGCGCAGCTGGGCGAACACGGTCTCGCCCATGATGAAGGAGGCCCGCCTGGCGGCCCACACGAGCACCGTCTGAAGCAGGATCGAGGCCGCCAGCCAGCTGGCCAGGGTGTTGATGTGGGCCTGCGTCGTGCCGTGGGTGACCCCGTCGATGAGCGCGCCGACCAGCCGGGGGGCGACCAGCCCGGCCAGGGCGGCCAGCGCGTGCAGCCCGATGACCTTGCTCAGCGTCGCCCGGTGCTCGTGCAGCAGCCCGCGGGTGTGCCGGCGTACCGACGCCATGTCGGCGATCGGCAGGGTGTGGGTCGTTGGTTCGGTGGTCAGGGTCATCAGGAAGCCTCCCCACGCACGACGGTGTGCCGGTATGCCGTGCTCGTCGCCAACAGCTCCTGGTGCGTGCCCTGGGCGGTGGCCTGGCCGTCGGTCAGCAGGATCACGGTGTCGGCCTGGTCGAGCAGCAGCGGGCTCGCGGTCATCACCACAGTGGTGCGGCCGGCCCGGGCAATGGCCAGCCGGGCGGCGATACGGGCCTCGGTGTGGGCGTCGACGGCGCTGGTCGGCTCGACCAGGACCAGCGTCTCGGCGTTGGTCAGCAGCGCCCGGGTGAGAGCCAGGCGCTGGCGCTGGCCACCGGAGAAGGACCGGCCACGCTCCTCGACATCGCTGTCGAGCCCGGCGGGAAGGGCTTCCATGACATCCTCGCCGCTGGCGACCAGGAGAGCCGACAGGATGGTGGCGTCGGTGTGGTTGCCGCGTGGGTCCAGGCCCTCACGCAGCGAACCGGTGAACAGCCGGGGGTCGATCTCGCTGACGACGATGCGGCGGCGCACCGTGGCCAGGGGCAGGTCGGCGATGGCCACACCGTCCAGGTGCACCGCGGTGCACGTCCGCCCGAACCTGCCGAGACGGTCGGCCAGGGCGCCGGACTCCTCGGGCCGGGCGGAGACGATGGCGGTCATCTCGCCCGGCCTGATCGTGACGTTGCTGGCCGGGTCGGTCAGCGGCACGCCGGCAGCGGGCTGGTTGACGGGCTGGTCGACGGGCTGGGTGACGGGCTGGGTGACGAGCTGGGTGACGAGCTCTGCCGGGTCTCTGTGGTCCGGGCCATCCGAGACGTCGGGCTCGGTGGACAGGACCCGGATGATC
>JACMPC010000078.1 GCA_014377705.1 Dermatophilaceae bacterium | reverse complement strand
GTGTAGACCACCTGAACGGCGAGCACGATCACGCTGGCCAGCAGGAGGGGGCCGACGAACTCGGTGCCGGGTTGATCGGGGACAGCTGAGCTGCCGGACTGCGCGGCCGCCATGACCTCCTTAAAGTAGGCCCAGAAGATGTCAAAGACCTTCTGCAGCGGGATGAATGCCAGGGGCAGTGCCACGATCGAGACGATGATGTTGTCAAGGACTCGCGCGAGGACGCGCTTCCACCAGCCGGACAGCACCGCGCCGTCGGAGGTGGTGACCGGATTCGACTGCCAACCCTGAGGCACCTGCCCGTACTGGTCCTGAGCCTGCCCGTACCTCGGATACTGGCCACCAGGTTGCCCCTGACCCTGCTGCGGCGAGGCGAAGCCGTCCGTCGCCGCAACCGGGCCCTGAGCTCCCTGAGCGCCGTCGGCGTGCGCACGAGCCGCCGCGGGGGTGACGCCGTGAGGCATGCCGATGGTGGACTGCTGTACGGTCGGCGAGATCTTCGGCGACACGTGGCTGGACCAGAGCACACCGTCCCAGTAGCGAAGCTGGCTGGGGTCCTGCGGGTCGTCATACCACCCGGATGGCTGCGTCATGGGATCATCTTCCCATGACCGGCCTCAGCGCCTGCCATCGAATCAGCATCGATCAGGGCTCGAGGAACTCTTTGAGGCCCTGGACGTTGTTGTGGACCAGCCCCTTGATGACGCGCCCCCGCAGGAAACCAGGCAGAGGGAGGTTGTGGTGGATCGTCAGGTCAAAGGTCACCTCGGTCTCGGCCTTGGCGAGACTGTGCAACGTATAGATGGCGTCCTGAGCGGTCTGCAGCCGGCCCTTGACCAGGCTCCAGCCCATGCCATCGGCCGAGTGCTCATACCTCAGCGTGTACTCGTCAGTCCCGACCGGCGCCGTGGCCTTGATGTGCGCGACGGAGGGCGTGCCGTCGTCGAACTTCTCGAGGACCTCGGCCTCAAGAATCTCCTTCACCCATACAGGCTGGCTCGCGACGTCCCGGATGGTGGCCAGCACCTGCTCCAGAGGTGCGGCAACGACAACGGTCTCAGCGGCATGGTCGGTCGGCACAGCTTCCTCCTTGGTGAAACCTCGTCATCGGGCCAGGGCCGCAATCCGCAGCAGCTCGTCCATGTCCTCATCGAAGGCGTGGACGAGCTTCTCGGCGTCCGGGATCGTTGCCGCGTCAACCTTGAAGCCAACGCGCACGACGCCGGCAAAGCTGAAGATGCAGACTCCCAGCGTCTGCCGCCCGGAGCCAGGAACCCAGCTGACGACGCCAGCGATCGGCACCCCGGCGATGAAGCGCTCCTCCTGGGGCCCGACCACGTTGGTCGTCACCCCGATGGTCTTGTCCGAGAAGAAATTGGTGATGGAGTTAGCCACGTGCGGCTCGATGCGCCCGATCAGCGAGTTCAGACCGAACGTGAGGAGCGCCTCGGGGGAGGCCTTGATGGAGTCCATCCGGCTCTTGCACTCGGCGACCCGTTGCATGGGCTGACTCACCCCGGTCGGCAGCTTCAGATAGACCAGGGCGAACTTGTTACCGAGCTCGCGTGGCAGCGGCCGGCTGAAGTCACGGACATTGACCGGGACCATGGTGATGAGGTCGACCGGGTCGGCGCCATGGTCGCGTGCATACGTGTTGATCGCTCCGGAAACCGCCGCCAGGAGCACGTCATTAATGGTGGCCCCGGTGGGCCGGCTCACCCTCTTGACGTCGGTGACGGCTCGCGGCCCGGACCAGACCGCGCGTTTCTCGATGCCCGGCTCGCCCGAGAACAGTGACGGCGGGGTCTGACCCAACAAGAGCTTGTCGGCGATCCTCCCGGTTCTCCAGCCGAGCTCTAGCACGTCCTTGGCCAGGGAAGGGTTGGCCAGCTCGGCGGGGAGCTGGGAGATGGCGTGCAGACCACCCCGCACTGTCTGCGCGCCGGTGTCCAGGAGCGACCGGGCGGCGCCCATCAGCCCCCCCTGGTGATGTACGGAGGACTCCTGTGCCTCGGGCTCACCCAGATCGGCCGTGGCCGAGCCGTCGGTCAGCGAGAGCACCACCTGCGCCAGGGCCATGCCATCGGCGAGGCAGTGGTGGAACCGCGACAGCAGTGCACAGCCACTGCCATAACCATCGATCAGGGTGACCTCCCACATCGGGTGGTCGTGGTCGAACGGAACGCTCATCCGACTCTCGACGAACCGCTGCAGGGCCTGCTCGTCGCCCGGTGCCCGCAGGGTGGCCCGCTTCAGATGTCGGCTGAGGTCGAAGTCCGGGTCGTCCTCCCAGTGCGAGGGGCCGAACGGGATGGACGGCGCCACCGGCCGTTGTGAGAACACCGGGTACTTGTCGAGAATCCTGCGCTGGAGCAGCGGGCCGAGCCGCTCGAAGTCGAGCATCTCGTCGAACCAGAACACGCCATCGATGACCATGAGGTTGTTCGGTCGGTCCATGTTCAGCCACATGGTGTCCACCGGTTCGATGGTTCGTCGTTCAGACATTGCACACTCCTGGAACCTAGTCGTCAGGTGCATTTTTGCACGTGCGGCGCAGAAGCGCCGAGCCGAAGTCACAGATGGGCCCCGGCACCGCGGGCGGTGGGAGCTCAGGGGTCAGCGACATTCGAGCCAGGGGACCCGGGAGCTCAGCGACGACCGACGAACCAACGCCGGATCGTCTCGATCCGCTGGGCAACCTGTGCGGCATCTGCCTGGTCCAGCGTCGGCCCGCCACAACTCTGGCGCAGGTCGGAATGCACCACGGCGTGCGGCGCACCCGACTTGCGGGCATAGGCGGACACCAGCGAGTTCAGCTCCTTGCGCGATGCGGCCATGGCGCGGTGGGTGGCCATCTCGGGATCCGCCTTCCTGCGACCGGAGCCCTTCTGGGCTGACTGCCGCGCGCGCAGCAGCACCGCCACCTGGTCGAGCTCGAGCAGTCCTGGCAGTCCCAGGAACTCCTGCTCGTCAGCGCTGCCCACCTCGGCGTTGAGGCCGAACTGCTGGGCGTCGAAGAGCACGTGGTCGAACTCGGCCTCGGACTCCAGCGCCTCGAAGGCCGGCAGGTCCTGGTCCGCGGTCGACTCGGTCCGGTTGGCGGCCGCGAGGAGGTCGTCCTCGGCCGACCACATGGAAGGCTCGTCGCCCGGCCTGACAACCCGGTCCAGCGCGTGGTCGCGCTCGACCTCCAGTCTCGCCGCATGCTCGAGGATGAGCGGCACGCTGGGCAGGAAGATCGACGCGGTCTCGCCCCGGCGACGCGCGCGGACGAAACGACCGACGGCCTGGGCGAAGTAGAGCGGGGTGGACGTCGACGTGGCATACACGCCGACGCACAACCGCGGGACGTCGACGCCCTCGGAGACCATCCGGACGGCCACCATCCAGCGCTGCCGACCCTCCCCGAACTCCTCGATCTTGCCCGAGGAACCGGCATAGTCCGAGAGCACCACGACGGGCTTCTCGCCCGAGATGGCGTGCAGGATCTTGGCATAGGCCCGGGCCTGGGTCTGGTTCGACGCGATCACCAGGCCACCGGCGTCCGGCACCACCCGCCGTACCTCCGTCAGCCGTTTGTCCGCCGCCGCCAGCACCGACGGGATCCACTCACCCTTGGCGTCCAGAGCGGTCCGCCAGGCCTGGGCGGTCGCGTCCTTGGTCATCGGCTCCCCCAGCCGGGCCGACACCTCGTCGCCGGCCTTGGTGCGCCAGCGCATCGCTCCGCCGTAGGCGAGGAACAGCACGGGACGGACGACCCCGTCACGCAACGCCTCGGCATACCCGTAGGTGTAGTCGGCCTCGCTGCGGCGGATGCCGTCCTTGCCCATCTCGTAACGAACGAAGGGGATGGGGCTCGTATCCGAGCGGAACGGGGTGCCGGTCAGCCCGAGCCGGTGGGCAGCCGGCTCGAAGGCCTCGCGGATCGCGTCGCCCCAGGACAGGTTGTCGCCGCCGTGGTGGATCTCGTCAAGGATGACCAGGGTTGGCGCGGCCTTGGTCCGGGCGCGGTGCAGCAGCGGTTTGCTGGCCACCTGCGCGTAGGTCACGGCCACCCCATGGAACTCGGCACCGTGGCGCCCTGCGGCGTTGGTGAAATGCGGGTCGATCCGGATGCCGACTCGTGAGGCCGCATCGGCCCACTGGGTCTTCAGGTGCTCAGTGGGCGCGACCACGGTGACCCTCTTGATCAGACCCATGGTGAAGAGCTCGGTGGCCAGCCGCAGCGCATAGGTGGTCTTGCCGGCCCCCGGCGTCGCGACGGCCAGGAAGTCCCGGGGGGTGGTGCGCAGGTACTGACTGAGCGCATCGGCCTGCCAGGCACGCAGCTTGGACGCCGTCCCCCAGGCTGCTCGTTCCGGGAATGCTGGTGAGAGATGGGATGCGGCCGCGGTGCTCATAGAGCCCTAATGGTAACGGGATTCGGACACCGACATGCCGGGGACCCCGTTCTCCGGTCATCGTCATCCACCGGCATCGCGATGAGCTGTCGCGCGCGTCACAGCCGGTGCCGGTGCGTCCCTGCTACTTCTGCCCGTCCTGCGGGGCGCGCAGACCCTCGAAGATCTCCTTGCAGGTGGGGCATACCGGGAACTTCTTGGGGTCGCGTCCGGGCACCCAGACCTTGCCGCAGAGCGCCACCACCGGCTGGCCCGACATGGCGCTGTCCATGATCTTGTTCTTGCGGACGTAGTGCGCGAAGCGCTCGTGGTCACCCGGCTCGCTGATCTGCTCGTCGACCCGCTCGCGCTCGATCACCGACGTGGACGTCGAGGGCCCGGAGGGCTCCCGCTGCGGTGCCACGGGCTCGTTCGGGTCGTCGAGCCCGTTGTCGAGACGGCCGTTGCCGAAAGGGCCATTGACGGAAGTCCGCGAGTCGCTCATGTGGTTGAGTCTAACCAACGCAGGTATGCCGGGCTCTCAGTTCAGGGTGGGGTCCTCGGGCAGGCTCGCGACGAAGGCGAGATTGCCTCGTTGCCGCCGCAGGACGGTGGCCCACAGTCTCTGCGGCTCCGCGGTGAAGGCGTCGCGAGCCTCGGACTCCACGACGTACCAGCCACCGTCCCGGATCTCCTGGTCAAGCTGCCCCTGTGACCACCCGGCATACCCGGCGAAGATCCGGAGCCCGGCCACCCCGGGCATCACCACCAGTGGCGGGACGTCGAGATCGACCAGGCCGAGCCCTCCGAACAGCAGTCGCACGCCCGTCGGCTCCTGGCGATCGCCAGGCACCGTCACCAGGCCGAGCGCCGAGTCGAGCGAGACCGGGCCGCCCTGGAAGACGTTCGGCGGATCGGTGACGTAGTCCTGCCACAAGGGCAGCACCGAGGAGACGGGAGCATTCAGCGGGTGGTTGAGGATCACGCCCTGCGCGCCCCCTCCATCGTGCTGCAGCACGAGCACCACACTGCGCCGGAAGATCTTTCCCCCGGTCCGCGGTGTCGCGACCAGTAGCTTTCCCGTGGCGTTGTCGATGCTCACCACACCATTCTCACCCAGGTCAGGATGGCGTACCCCCGGGTCCGTTCGGAATCGACCCACGAATCAGACCGAATGCGCGAAGTAGGTGGGATCGACCCGACTTACGCGCGCGCCGGGTAGATGACATGAAGCTTACGAGGAGTATTCCGTGCCGTGTCCCGGCTCGGAGCAGGCATCTTTGCCGGACCTGATCGTCTCGCGAGAGTGGGCGAGTTCGGCGGGCAGAACGCCGGCAAGAAGATCAAAGGCACTAGGCACGAAGGCCAGGGGCGGCGCATGGCCGGTGAGCACCGCCTCGAACCACTGCACGTCATCAGTGACGATGGCCGGGTCGTCGACCAGCGTGGCCGCGGCGAGGACTCTGAGCGTGGCAGCCAGGTCCTTGCGAGTCGCCCGCATTGCGGCGTCGCTGTCGCGAATCGCCGGCCAACTCGCAATAGCGCCCTGGGTCGCCTCTTCCGCCAGCGTCTCGTGTTTGCGCGACAGGACCCGGACCTCGGCGATCTGCTCAGGTGCCGCGGCAGGCTCGCGTGGCGACGGCGCGGGCTCGTTCGCCAGTGAAAGCAGCAGGTCGGCTCCCGAGGCGAAGTCGGGTGCCCAGTGGTCGGCTCCCAGCGCGAGGCCCCATCCACCGTCCGGCCCGAACCCTCGCCCTCCGCAGACGACGCACATGCCGATGAGCCGCAAAGCGCTGATCGAGCTCCATGCCCCGACCAGTGACATCGGCATGGAGCACGTGACGGCCACCGCACGTGGCGGGTCGTCGCCGAGGAACCCGGCGAGCTGATCGGCCGGAACCGACGGTCCGATGAAGGAGACGTGGGAGCCGCGCAGTCGCAGGATCTCCGTTGCCATCCGCCCGGGCACCACATGTCATTCGCTCTGGCTGCATGCAATGACGATGCGGCTGCACGACCCCTCGCGGACCGCCCCGGGGCGCTCATCGCGTAGTCCACAGCCTGCGACGCGGACTGCGTGATCGCGGAGGCATGGTGTTCCATCGCCACGCTCCAGCGCCCCTGCTGCCAGCCCAGTCCGATCTCGGTCTGGGCCCTGGCAAGCAGGTCAGTGATCACCCGCTCCAAGCCACTGCCTGGAACCAGCACACCAACAAGCAGCAGCTTGACATCCAAGCATCCATGGGATGTCTGTCACGTCCGGCTATCTTCGCCTCGTACATCAGGGCGTCAGCGGCCCTCATTGCCACCTGGCCCGCCTGCTCGGACTGGCTGTCGGACTCCACCACGGCGCTCACCCCCGC
>JACMPC010000077.1 GCA_014377705.1 Dermatophilaceae bacterium | reverse complement strand
GGCCGAACCTGAGTATTTCGACGCATTCCGGCGGCGATGGCACAGCGCGATGATGTGGGGGTGGCTCCCTTCTTCGATCCCTTGACCTGCCCGGTGTGTACCGTCGCGTTGCCGCCGAGGCCGCTGCGCTGCCCAGCCTGCGGGGTCGGGCTCACCGGACCCACGGTGGCCGAGCTGGTGACGACGCTGCGCCGGGCCGACGACCTCGTGGGCCGGATGCGCGCGGAGGTGGCTGTCGCTGTCTCATCACCCGCGGCGCACCTGCCCCCGCAACTCCCGCAACCTCTGCAACCTGGCCGGTCCACGGGACCGTCGCCCACGGGGCCGCCGCCCGCCGGGCCCTCGTTCACGGGTCCCCGCCCGGACGGACCACCCACCGGGCCCGTACCTGCCCGGTCGTGGTTTGCCGGGAGGTCCGTCGGCGTCATTCTGCTGATCCTCGGAGCGCTGTGCGTACTGGCAGCGGGCGTGGTCTTCGTCGCCGTCGCCTGGATCGACCTGCCCCTGGCCGCGCGGGCCCTGATCCTGGTCGTCATCACCGCGAGCTTCGGCCTCTTCGCCCAGCTGGCCCTCCAACGAGGACTTCAGGCCCCCGCCGAGGCCATGTCGGCCATTGCCTGTGGCATGTTCGTCCTTGATCTGTCGGCCGCCCGCAGAGCCGGGCTGCCAGGCCTGGCCGACCTGGCGGAGGCGCCCTACGAGATCGTGGCCGGGACTCTGCTGGTAGGGGTGGCCGGAGCCGCCGCCCTGGCGGTCCGGAGCCAGCGACACTGGCTCTGGACCCTTGACGCCGTAGCCGCCTCCGGGATGGCGCGGGCGGCGGTGGGCGCGCTGCCGGCTGGAGGCAGCGGGGTTGACCTCTGGTCGGTGACGGTGGTCGTGGCCGGCTCGCTGCTGTACGTCGGGTGGCGGCGCGCATGCTTCCCGGTGGCCCGGTGGAGCGCTCTGGCCCTGGCCGCTGCCGGGTGGGTGACCGCGGTGATGGTCGGCGCCGACCGCGTCGCCGATCAGGTCGGCACCGATCCCGGCCACCTCGCCTCCGCCTGGCCGGCCTGGGCCGCGGCGCTGGCGGCGGGCCTCTGGTCGGTCCGGCTGACCCGCCTTGTATGGCGCCGGGTCGCGGCCGCCATGTGCCTGGCCCCACTGCTGCTCCTGCTCGAGATCGTCTCCTGGCCCGAGGGCTGGGTCGCGGCCTCGGTGCTGCTGCTGGCTGCCTATGTCATCGCCGCGCTGGGGTCCGGTCACGTGTCAGGAGTCTGGTCGCCGGGGGTTGGCCTGTCCGCCGTGCTCCTGGGCCTGAGCTCGCTGGTCGGGCTGCTGCCCACGTTGGTGGTCCTTGCCGCCCGGACAGGAGGGCTGACCCCCGACCAGTTCGACCTGACCGGTGTCGACGTGGCTCCGTGGTTGTTGCCTCTGACCGCGGTGGTGGTCCTGGGCCTGGTCCCGCGGGTCACCATCGGGAGCTACCGGCTGTCATTCGACCACCGTGACACCGCAGGAGTGTTCGTCGCCACGCTCGGTGCGCTGCCGATCCTGTACGGCGCCGGCTTCTGGGTGTCGTTCTGGGTGCTCTTCGGTGTGGCCGTGTTCCTGCTCGGCGGGGCGCGGCTCTGGCACCGCGACGTGCTGCTCCTGTTCGCGCTGCCGCTGTTGGCGATCCTGCGTGTCTGGGCCTCTCAGGAGGACCTGGCCGGCCCGCTCGCCTGGACGCTCATCGCCCTGGCCTGCCTCGGGTGGGTCCTGACCGAGAGCCGGGTCACCATCAGGGCCGGGTTCCTCGTGATCGCGGGCCTATCCTGTCTGGCAGGCGCCGCGCAGTGGCTCATCTTCCTTCAGGTACCGGGGTCCTTGCGGGGGCTGGTGATCGTGGTGCTCGGGTCCCTGGGACTGGTCGCGTCTCAGCGGCTGCCCCGAAGTGCCCTGACGCGCGGCGTCTGTGAGGGGCTGGCGATCACCTGGCTGGTGGTGGGGGTGTCCATGGCCTACAGCTCCCCGTCGCACCGTGCCGCTGAGCTCACGGTTGCCGGCGTGGCAGCCGGCATCACGGCATACCTCTCGCAGGACCGGCGCCAGGCCGGCTGGGTCAGTGGGATGCTGCTGACCCTCGCCTCGTGGATTCGACTGGCGGACAACGATATTCAGGCCGTCGAGTGGTACACGCTGCCGGCTGCCACGGCGCTCCTGGTCTACGGGGCCAGGCGGCTCCGCGGGGACCCCGGCGAGTCGAGCTGGCGCTGCCTGGGCCCGGGACTGGCTCTGGCCCTGGTCCCGTCGCTGCTGGTCGCCGTCAGCGATCCCGTCTCGTGGCGTGGACTCGCGGCGGGCCTTGCCTCCGTCGCTCTGGTGGCACTTGGCGTGAGGGTCAGGCTCGCCGCGCCGTTCGCCCTCGGGGCCGTCGCCACCGCGGTGCTGGCGTTGCGCGAGATCTGGCCGGTCGCCGCGTTCATCCCGCGCTGGACGCTTCTCTTCCTGATCGGAGGGATCCTGCTGGCAATGGGAATGACCTGGGAGGAACGGGTCAGGGACGTGCGCGCCGCCGGCAGCTACGTTCGCGGACTTCGCTGAGAAACGGGCACGCGGCTCCCGGCCGCGGACATCATCGGCAGAACGGAGAATCTCTCGCAGCTGTGGACACGCCTCCTGACGGACAGGTGAACTAATCGCGCGGTGGCCACGTTAGGTCTCTTGTAACGCGGAGACCGGCCCGGCGGACCGGTGACATCCCTGACTATCCGGAGGACGTAATGAGCCAGCCTGAGCAGTTCCACACCCCCAGCCATCCGGCGACACCCGGCATCCAGGCGGATGGCACCCAGACCGAGAACATCCGGACGAGTGGCATTCTCACCAAGGGGATCGACCGCAGAACCGCCATTCGCGGTGCCGGGGTCGCCGGTGCGGGCGCTGTCGGTGCGGTGACCCTTGCGGCCTGCGGCGGCAGCAGCGTCACGACGACCCCGGCCAGCAAGCCTGCGACAGGTGCAGGCGGCGCCGCGCCCGCGGGTGGTGCGATCAAGGTCGCGGACATCCCGGTGGGCGGCGGCAAGGTCTTCGCCACCGAGAAGGTCGTGGTCACCCAGCCTAAGGCCGGGGAGTTCAGGGCGTTCAGCGCCGTCTGCACCCACAAGGGCTGCACGGTGGACAAGGTCGCTGACGGGACCATCAACTGTCCCTGCCACGGAAGCAAGTTCGACCTGACCACGGGTGCCGTCAAGGACGGTCCGGCGCCCGCACCGCTGCCGCCCAAGACCGCCACCGTCAGCGGCGACTCGATCACGGTCTCCTGACGGCCGCGGATACCGCCCGGCTGATACAGGTGAGCGACAGTCGCCCACACCCTCATAGAGTGAGACCGTGGCCGATCCGTCGTCGTACCGACCCAGACCGGGGGAGATCCCGGTCGACCCGGGCGTGTATCGCTTCCGGGATGCGGACGGGCGGGTCATCTACGTCGGCAAGGCCAACTCGTTGCGCGCCAGGCTCGCGTCATACTTCCAGGACATCTCGGCGCTGCACCCTCGCACCCGGTCCATGGTCACCACCGGTGCCAGTGTCGAGTGGACCACGGTGGCCAACGAGGTCGAGGCGCTCCAGCTGGAGTACACGTGGATCAAGGAGTTCGACCCGCGGTTCAACGTCAAGTACCGCGACGACAAGTCCTACCCCTACCTCGCGGTGACGATGGGTGAGGAGTTCCCCCGCGCTCAGGTGATGCGCGGGGCCAAGCGCAAGGCGACGCGATACTTCGGTCCGTATGCCCACGCGTGGGCGATCCGCGAGACGCTCGACCAGCTGCTGCGGGTCTTTCCCGTGCGCACCTGCAGCAACGGGGTCTTCCGGCGGGCCGGTCAGGTCGGCCGGCCGTGCCTGCTCGGCTACATCGACAAGTGCTCTGCCCCGTGCGTCGAGCGGGTCAGCGCCGATGAGCACCGCGCCATCGCCGAGGACTTCTGCGACTTCATGGCCGGCAACACCGGCAGGTTCGTCAAGCGCCTCGAGGCGCGGATGAAGGCTGCCGCCGGCGAGCTCGACTACGAGCAGGCTGCCCGGTTGCGGGACGACCTCGGCGCGCTGACCAGGGCTCTGGAGAAGTCAGCGGTGGTCCTGGCAGATGCGACCGATGCCGACGTGTTCGCCCTCTGCGAGGACGAGCTCGAGGTGGCGGTGCAGGTGTTCCACGTCCGGGGCGGCCGGGTCCGCGGTCAGCGAGGCTGGGTGGCCGAGCGCGGGTCGGAGGATGCCACCGAGCTCTCGTCGGTTGTCGAGCACCTGCTCCAGCAGGTCTATGGCGGGGAGTCGCCGGAGGGAGTGCCGCGGGAGGTCCTGGTCCCGGTCCTCCCACCTGATCCCGGGGCGCTGGGGGAGTGGCTGAGCGGGCTGCGCGGCGCCCAGGTCGACCTGAGGGTGCCCCAGCGCGGTGACAAGCGAACCTTGATGGAGACGGTCCGGCGCAACGCCGAGCAGTCCCTCGTCCGACACAAGGTGACCAGGGCGGGGGACCTCACCGCCCGCAGCCTGGCCCTGCAGGAGCTCCAGGACGGACTCGACCTGGACAGCGCGCCGCTGCGGATCGAGTGCTTCGACGTCAGCCATGTGCAGGGGACCAACGTCGTGGCCTCGATGGTCGTCTTCGAGGACGGGCTGCCGCGCAAGGCCGAGTACCGCCGGTTCATCGTCAAGGGCGCAGTCGGGCCCACCGGGGAGGCCAACCCGCAGATCGACGACACGGCCGCCATGCACGAGGTGCTCACCCGCAGGTTCAGGCGATACCTGGACGACAGGGCCAACGCGGGCGATCTCGAGCCTGCGACCGCCATCGATCCCGACACCGGTCGACCCCGGCGGTTCGCCTATCCTCCCAATCTCGTGGTCGTCGACGGCGGCCTTCCCCAGGTCAACGCTGCCCGGGCTGCGTTGGCCGGTCTGGGGATTGACAACGTGGCCCTGATCGGTCTGGCCAAGCGTCTGGAGGAGGTGTGGGTCCCTGGCAAAGAGTTCCCGGTGATCCTTCCGCGCAGCAGCGAGGGCCTGTACCTGCTGCAGCGAGTGCGTGATGAGGCGCACCGGTTCGCCATCACGTTCCACCGGCAGAGGCGCTCCAAGGCGATGACCACCAGTGCCCTTGACGGGATTGCGGGGTTGGGCGCGGTCAGGCGCAAGGCGCTGCTGGCGCGCTTCGGCTCCGTCAAGCGGCTCCGGGAGGCCTCGGCGGAGCAGATCCAGGAGGTTCCCGGCATCGGCGCCGTTCTTGCCGCCACCATCGAGGTGGCATTGCACCACCCGGCGAACCAGACTGAGTCCGGTGTCAATGTGACGACCGGCGAGGTGCTTGGCTGATATGCAGTACCGACTAGACAGCAAGGACAGCGATGACAACCGCATCCCCTGAACCGGACTCCGGAGCGACCGAGCTGGTCATTCTCACCGGTATGAGCGGCGCCGGTCGCAGCACCGCGGCCAACGTGCTGGAGGACCTCGGCTGGTATGTCGTGGACAACCTCCCGCCGCAGCTGATGCTGCCGATGGCCACCCTGGCGGCCCAGGCCACCGGCGAGGGTGTCACCAGGGTCGCCGCGGTGATCGACGTCCGCAGCCGCATCTTCTTCGCCGCCTTCCGGGATGCCCTGCAGTCCCTGCGAGGGATGGGCTGGGCGCCGAGAGTGATCTTCGTCGATGCCACCGACGAGGCGCTGGTGCGCCGGTTCGAGAGCGTCCGCCGCCCGCACCCCCTGCAGGGACAGGGAAGAATGCTGGACGGCATCATCCAGGAGCGAGAGCTGCTGGGAGACCTGCGATCCGAGGCCGACGTGGTGATCGACACCTCCGGCCTGAACGTGCACCAGCTGTCGGCCAAGGTGTCCCAGATCTTCGCCGGTTCCGACGGTCCGCGACTGCGCATCGCGGTGATGTCCTTCGGTTTCAAGTACGGCATCCCGCTGGATGCCGACCTGGTCTTCGACATGCGTTTCCTGCCCAACCCGTTCTGGATCCCCGAGCTCCGGTCCAAGAACGGCACCGACCTGGCGGTGTCCTCCTACGTGATGAACAAGCGGGGCGCGGCGGAGTTCGTCGACCGTGTCGTCGACCTGATGCAGCCGATGATTCTCGGCTACCAGAGGGAGGGAAGGCGGTACATCACCTTGTCTGTGGGCTGTACCGGCGGCAAGCATCGCTCGGTGGCCGTCGCCGAGGCGCTCGCCAGGAGACTGAACGGTGAGGACGTCGCCACCATCCTGGTGCACCGCGATCTGGGCCGTGAGTGACCGGCTCTGTGGTCGTGGCCCTCGGTGGCGGGCACGGGCTCGCCGCCTCGCTGCGGGCCCTGCGGCTGCTCACCGACCAGATCACCGCCGTGGTGACCGTGGCCGACGACGGCGGCTCCAGCGGCCGGCTGCGCGACGAGTTCGGGGTGCTCCCACCCGGAGACCTTCGGATGGCCCTGGCGGCCCTCTGTGATGACACCGAATGGGGCCACCAGTGGCGCGACCTGCTCCAGCACCGGTTCGCCGGGGGTGGTCCGCTCGGCGGGCACGCGGTGGGCAACCTGCTGATCGTCTCTCTCTGGGACCTGCTCGGGGACACCGTGGGGGGTCTGGATCTGGTCGGCCGGCTGCTCAACGCCCATGGCCGGGTCCTGCCGATGGCGGCGGTGCCGCTCAACATCGAGGCCAACGTCCTGGGCGCCGACCCGCAGGAGTTGTTCGAGATCACGACGGTTCAAGGCCAGGCCGCTGTCGCGACGACCGGGGGCAGGGTCCTGTCGGTGCGGCTCAACCCGCAGGCTCCGCCCGCCTGCGACGAGGCGGTCGCGGCCATCCATGCCGCGGACTGGGTGATCCTGGGACCGGGCTCCTGGTTCACCTCCGTCATACCGCACCTGCTCGTCCCCGGAATCCATGACGCGCTCATCAACACCCGGGCCAAGCGGGTGCTGACCCTGAACCTGGTGATGCAGACCTTCGAGACGGTGGGCTTCTCCGCCAAGAACCATCTCGAGGTGCTGGCCGCGCACGCTCCCGGGCTTCGCCTGGACTACGTGCTCGCCGACCCAGATGTCGTCGACGACGAGGCGTTGCTCCGGCGGGTGGCCGCAGATATGGGGGCGGAGCTGGTCATCGCCGGTGTCGCAGACCGGCGGAGCCCGGGAAACCACGATTCACTGCGGCTCGCCGCGGCGTATCGCGACATCATCCGCTGAAACCCCTCGGCCGCCGGCCGCCCCGGGGCTGCGGCGAGTGGCAGGATGTTCCCCATGGCGATGACGGCGCGGGTCAAGGACGAGTTGAGCCGGCTCACGGTGACCAAGCCCTGCTGCCGCAAGGCTGAGGTGGCCACTACATTGCGGTTCGCCGGAGGGCTGCATATCGTCGGAGGCCGCATCGTGGTCGAGGCAGAGCTGGACACGGCGGCGGCGGCGCGAAGGCTGCGCAAGGACATCTCCGAGGTGTACGGCCACCGCAGCGAGATCCTCGTGCTCGCCGCGGGTGGGCTCCGGCGTGGCAGCCGGTACGTCGTCGGTGTGGCCCAGGACGGTGAGGCGCTGGCCCGTCAGACCGGGCTGATCGACGGTCGGGGCCGTCCGGTACGCGGCCTGCCCCCCCGGGTGGTCAGCGGATCGGTCTGTGACGCCGAGGCTGCCTGGCGCGGGGCGTTTCTCGCCCATGGGTCGCTGACCGAGCCTGGCCGGTCCGCCGCCCTCGAGCTCACCTGCCCCGGTCCCGAGGCCGCGCTCGCGCTGGTGGGTGCGGCGCGTCGCCTCGGCCTGCAGGCCAAGGCGCGTGAGGTGCGTGGCGTGGACCGGGTCGTCATCCGCGACGGAGACGCGATCGGCGCGATGCTGACCAGGCTGGGCGCCCATGACGCGGTTCTTGCCTGGGAGGAGCGCCGGATGCGGCGCGAGGTGCGAGCCACCGCCAACCGGCTGGCCAACTTCGACGATGCCAACCTGCGCCGGTCGGCGCGCGCCGCGGTGGCGGCCGGGGCCCGGGTCGAGCGCGCCCTGGAGATCCTGGGCCCGGACGTCCCCGACCATCTGCGCGAGGCCGGCACGCTCCGCCTGGAGCACAAGGAGGCCAGTCTCGAGGAGCTCGGCCAGCTCGCGGAGCCGCTGATGACCAAGGACGCGGTGGCCGGCCGGATCCGTCGACTGCTGGCCATGGCGGACAAGCGGGCGAGTGACCTCGGGATTGCCGGCACGGACGCGAACCTCACCGTCGACATGCTGGACGCCTGAGCGACCGGCGACTCCGTGAGCCTTCCGGCGTGCCGACGCCAGGGCGCGTTTTTGTCCGCCTGCTGGTACCAACTAGTCTGAAGGTGACATAGACGTCATCCGGGTGCGGCCACGTCGCACCGAAAGGTTCGTCCAGGAAGGCTCCCCCTCGTGACTATTCGCGTTGGTATCAATGGCTTTGGCCGTATCGGCCGTAACTTCTACCGTGCCGTGCAGGCTTCTGGCGCAGACATCGAGATCGTCGCCGTCAACGACCTGACGGACACCAAGACCCTCGCGCACCTGCTCAAGTACGACAGCATCCTCGGCCGCCTCGGCAAGGATGTCGTGGCCGGCGATGGTGAGATCACCGTCGAGGGCAAGGCAAGCTTCCCCGTCTTCGCAGAGCGCGACCCCGGCGCCCTGCCCTGGGCCAAGGTCGGCGCCGACATCGTCATCGAGTCGACCGGTCACTTCGTCGACGCCGCGAGCGCCGGCAAACACATCACCGCAGGCGCCAAGAAGGTCGTCATCTCGGCGCCGGCCAAGGGCGAGGACATCACCATCGTGATGGGCGTCAACCACGAGGACTACGACCCGGCGACGGACAACATCATCTCCAACGCCTCGTGCACCACGAACTGCCTCGCGCCGATGGCCAAGGTCCTCGACGACACGTTCGGCATCGAGCGTGGCCTGATGACGACCATCCACGCCTACACCAATGACCAGAACGTGCTGGACTACCCGCACAAGGACCTGCGTCGCGCCCGCGCCGCCGCCCTGAACATGATCCCGACCACCACCGGTGCGGCCAAGGCCATCGCCCTGGTCATGCCCCAGCTCAAGGGCAAGCTCGACGGCTACGCCATGCGCGTGCCGCTGCCCACGGGCTCGGCCACCGACCTGACCGTCCAGCTGAAGACCGCGGCCACCAAGGAAGAGATCAACGCCGCGATCAAGGCGGCCTCCGAGGGCGCGTTCAAGGGGTACCTGTCCTACACCGAGGACCCGATCGTCTCGACCGACATCGTCACCGACCCGGCGTCGTGCATCTTCGACTCCGGTCTCACCTACGTCAACGGCAACATGGCGAAGGTCGTCGGCTGGTACGACAACGAGTGGGGCTACTCCAACCGCCTCGTCGACCTGATCACGTACGTCGGCAAGACGCTCTGATCGCACGATGAAGACTGCACACGACCTTATCCAGGGTGGTGCCCTCCGCGGGCAGCGCGTCCTGGTTCGCAGTGACCTGAACGTCCCTCTCGACTCCGAGGGGACCATCACCGACGACGGCCGGGTGCGGGCTTCGGTGCCCACCATCAAGGCTCTGAGCGAGGCGGGCGCACGCGTTGTCGTGTGTGCCCACCTCGGCAGGCCCAAGGGTGCGCCCGAGGCCAGGTACTCCCTGGCGCCGGTGGCCCGGCGGCTCGGGGAACTGCTCGGCACGCCCGTCACCTTCGCCACCGACACGGTCGGCGAGTCCGCCCGATCCGCCGTCGCAGGACTGGGCGACGGGCAGGTGGCCCTGCTGGAGAACCTGCGGTTCAACCCGGGCGAGACGTCCAAGGACGATGCCGTTCGCGGCGGGTTCGCCGGCGAGCTGGCCACGCTGGCGGATGTCTTCGTCAGCGACGGCTTCGGTGTCGTGCATCGCAGGCAGGCCAGCGTGTATGACGTCGCGCTTCTCCTGCCGCATGCTGTCGGAGGGCTCGTCCAGACCGAGGTCGAGGTGCTCAGGCGCCTGACCGAGTCTGTCGAGCGCCCCTACGCCGTGGTGCTCGGCGGCGCCAAGGTCAGCGACAAGCTGGGCGTGATCGCCAACCTGATGCAGACCGCGGACCGGCTGCTGATCGGTGGCGGCATGTCGTTCACCTTCCTCGCAGCCCAGGGCCACGAGGTCGGCAAGAGCCTGCTTGAGGCGGATCAGATCGACGTCGTCAAGGGCTACCTTGCACAGGCTGAAGAGCTTGGCGTCGAGATCATCCTGCCGACGGATATCGTTGTCGCGACAGCATTCTCGGCCGAGGCAGAGCACAGCGTGGTCGATGCCCACAGCATTCCGGCGGACCGGATGGGTCTCGATATCGGTCCCGAGTCCGCCAGGGCTTTCGCGGCCAAGCTGGCCGACGCCCGCACAGTCTTCTGGAACGGTCCGATGGGCGCGTTCGAGATGGCTCCGTACGCGGCCGGCACCCTGGTCGTGGCACAGGCGCTGGCCGAGGCCACGTCCAAGGGAGCGCTGACCGTCATCGGCGGTGGCGACTCGGCCGCGGCCGTGCGCCAGCTGGGCTTCGAGGACAGCCAGTTCGGACATATCTCAACCGGTGGAGGTGCCAGCCTGGAGTACCTCGAGGGCAAGGCGCTCCCCGGCCTTACAGTCTTGGAGGGCTGAACATATGACAACAAGCAACCGCACGCCGCTGATGGCGGGCAACTGGAAGATGAACCTCGACCATCTCGAGGCCACCCACCTGGTGCAGAAGCTCGACTGGACCCTGCGTGACGCCAAGCACGACTACAACGATGTCGAGGTCGCGGTGCTCGTGCCCTTCACGGACCTGCGCAGCGTGCAGACCCTGATCGAGGGTGACAAGCTGCTCCTCGAGCACGGGGCACAGGACCTGTCGGTGCATGACGCCGGCGCGTACACCGGCGAGATCTCGGGCGCCTTCCTGGCCAAGCTGGGCTGCACGTACGTCGCGGTCGGCCACAGCGAGCGCCGGCAGTACCACGCCGAGGACGACGCGGTCGTGGGTGCCAAGGTCAAGGCGGCGTACAAGCACGGTCTGACCCCGATCCTGTGCTGCGGCGAGGGCCTCGAGGTCCGCAAGGAGGGCAAGCAGGTCGAGCACGTTCTGGCTCAGGTCGACGCAGCCCTGAACGGTGTCACTGCCGATCAGGTTCGCACCATCGTCATTGCCTACGAGCCGATCTGGGCCATCGGGACGGGCGAGGTGGCCACTCCGGCTGACGCCCAGGAGGTCTGCTCGGCGATTCGCACGCGGCTGGCCGAGCTGTACTCAGGCGATATCGCGGATGGCGTCCGCATCCTCTACGGGGGGTCGGTCAAGGCCAACAACGTGGCCGCGATCATGGCCCAGACAGACGTGGACGGTGCGCTCGTCGGCGGCGCCGCCATCGTCCTGGACGAGTTCGTGTCCATCTGCCGCTACCGCGACCACGTCTCGGTCAGCTGAGAGCGGCACGCTCGCCGCTCTGCTGGTGATGCGGTCCCTGGACTGGTGGCCTGAGGGCCATCGCCGGGGGCCGCGCGCAGCTCACCGCGAGGCGGAGCGGTTACCAGGGGGCCGTCAGGTACCCTGTGCCTTGAGGTCGTGCTCAGAGCGGCCGCACTGACGTCAAACGAGATTGGGTTTACTTTCGTGAATGCCGTGAAGATCGGGCTGCAGGTGCTGCTCGTGGTGTCGGGCCTGCTCCTGACCCTGCTGGTCCTGCTGCACAAGGGCAAGGGCGGCGGCCTCTCCGACATGTTCGGCGGAGGCATGTCAAGCACCATGAGTGGTTCCTCGGTAGCTGAGCGCAACCTGGACAGGTTCACGGTCGCCCTGGGGCTGGTGTGGGGCGCCACGGTCATCGGTCTCAACCTCATCGAGCGCTTCAACAGCTAGTTTCCCGCCCGTTCCGTATCGAACTGCTCGAGTTGATCTGAACCTCAAGGAGCAAACATCGTGGCTAGTGGCAACGCGATCCGGGGGAGCCGAGTGGGCGCAGGACCCACAGGAGAGTCCGAGCGAGGCGATGCGGCGCCGTGCGTCCACGTCTCCTACTGGTGCAGCAACGGTCACGAGACCCGACCTACCTTCGCCGACGAGATCAGCCTCGCTGTTCCGGAGAGCTGGGACTGCCCGCGCTGTGGTCTGCCGGCCGGCCAGGACCAGGCCAACCCACCCCCGGCCACCCGCATCGAGCCCTACAAGACTCACCTGGCCTACGTGAAGGAACGCCGCAGCGAGACCGAGGGGGAGGCGATCCTGGACGAGGCGCTACAGACCCTGCGCGTCCGGGGACTCATCAGCTAGGAGCCTCCCGGGTACGGGAAGAGGTCGTCCGGGGACACGTTCAAGGCGCGGGCCATCTTGAAGGCAGTCTCGGGGGACGGGGAGTACTTGCTTGCCTCGATGGCATTCACGGTCTGGCTCGTCACCCCGATCAGGTCGCCCAGCTCAGCCTGGCTCATGTTGGTTGCGGCGCGCAGTTCGGTGATTCTGTTGGCTACGTGGGTCGACTTGGCCATCGTCAGACGCCACGGCTCGGAAGTGTCAAACATTCTTGACATGGCCGGCATGGCCGGCATGGCCGGCATGGCCGGCTCCCGCGAGGCCCTCCACGACCATGTACCTGGAAGTGGCGTGAGGTCATTCCAAGGGTGGCAGGTCAACCGCCCGGCCCCACAGCTGCCATCGCCCATCGCCGCGTTGCTGCCAGCCGTCCGTGAGGATGGCCTGGTCGAACCCCAGAACCTCAATCCGGGTGACGAGCTGTGCACACCAGCCCAGAGCACTGAACTCGCGCCCCGGATCAACGTCGGGATTCACCGCGCACCCGTAGAAGATGTCGCCATCGTCAACCCCCACGACAATGAAGGCGTCGAGGTCTGACATATTCTCGAAGTACCCGCGGGCGTCCTCCTCAAGTATCAGGTTCTCAATCTCCACGTGCCACCAGCTCGTCAGTAGCCATGGCCAGACGGTAGTCGAACCTGGGGGCGGGCAGCTGATCTGACACCCGGGCAAAGCTGACCGGTCTCAGGCGGCGACCGTCCGTGAGCTTGCCGCGCTAGTGGCTGGCCAGCCGGATCAGCTGGGTCGGCACGTGGGTGGCCGCCTCCCGGTCCAGGAGCCAGGTGGTGGACCGGGTCCCGACCGCACCCGCTGCCGGTGCCTGAAGCCGACCTGCCCCTGAGAGCGCGAGACCGACCGCGCCGGCCTTTGCGGGGCCTGAGACCAGCAACCAGACGTCGCGTGCCGCGCACAGGCTCGGGAAGGTCATGGACACCCGGACGGGCGGCGGTTTGGGTGCCCCGCGAACGCCGATGGTGGACGCGTCCTGCTCATGCAGGGCTGGGTGCTCGGGAAAGAGCGAGGCAACGTGGGCATCTGGTCCCAGGCCGAGCATCAGGACGTCGAACTCCGGCACCGCGCGTCCGCGGGGGGCCGCCTTGGCGAGCTCCACGGCATACCGCAGAGCCGCCGCGTCAACGTCCGGCCCGTCCGGCCCGTCGCAGGCGGGCATGGGATGAACACGGGCGGGGTCCAGGGGCACGGCGTCAAGCAGAGCCTGGCGGGCCTGTGTCTCGTTGCGCTCGGCGTCCCCTGCCGGCAGGAAGCGTTCGTCACCCCACCAGATGTTCAGCTGCCGCCAGTCGATCGTGTCGCGGGCCGGGCTCCGGCCGAGCGAGACCAGGATCTCGGAGCCCATCGACCCGCCGGTCAGCACGATGTCTGCCTGCCCGCGGGAGGACTGGGCCTCGAGGATAGCCATGACCAGGCGGGCCGCGGCGTCGTCGGCCAGGAGCTGTCTGTCGTGGTGGACGACGACGGTGGGGCCTTGGCTCACGATGGGCTCTCTTCCTGTCCGGTGCTGGCTTCGGAGGTGATCAGGGCCAGACCCCTGGTCAATGTCTCGGCGTAGACCTCGTCAGGGTCCAGCCGGTGCAGCTCGTCAGCCAGGCACTCGGCCAGCTCCCGGCGGCCGAGGCTGATCCGGCGCGCCGGCTGACCCGGGTGGGACAGGGTCGCGACGGCGCCGTCAGGGCGCAACAGGTCGAGGTCGCCGCTGGGCCGGGTGAGCCGGATGCCGGTCAGACCGGTGCCGGCACGGGTACGCCTGCAGGTGACCGGACACTGGAGCGCCTGGGCGAGCCACCCGGCCATCAGCTCCGCGGAGGGAGAGTCGCTGGCCCCGGTGACGACCGCTGAGAGGACCGGCTCATATGGCGCCTGGTCCAGCGCCGCGGCCAGCAGGCCACGCCACAAGGTGATGCGGGTCCAGGCCAGGTCGGTGTCGCCGGGCTGGTAGTTGTCCGCACGGCACCTGATCTCTGTCAGAGGGTTGGCGGCCTGCTCGGCATCGGTGATCCGTCGCTGCGCCATCTGCCCGATCGGCGAATCGGAGACGATTCGGGGGGCCTCCTTGGGCCACCACGCCACCACGGGGGAGTCGGGCAGCAGCAGAGGGACCAGGACGCTGTCGCCGTGCCCGGCCAGCGCCCCGTACAGCCGCAGGACCACCACCTCGCCGGCACCGGCATCACCGCCGACCCGGATCTGGGCGTCGAGCCGGCTGGCGTGAGTCTTCTTGGCGCTGATCACCGCGATGATGCGGCAAGGATGCTGGTGGCTGGCGTCGTTGGCCGCCTCGATGGCGGCGTCAGCGTCGGCCTCGTCCACGACGATCACCAGGGTGAGCACCCGTCCCAGGGTCATCGCGCCGACGTCGTTTCGCAGCTTGACCAGATACTTGTTGACCGCACCCGTGGTGGTGCCGGGCAGATCGACGATCATGGCTTTCTCCAAGCGCGTCCGTCGCGGTGCATCATGTCATCGGCGCTGTCCGGGCCCCATCCGCCCGCGGGGTAGGGATCGGGCCGTCCCAGGGTGGCCCAGTACGCCTCCACCGGGTCCAGCACCTTCCAGGCCAGCTCCACCTCTTCGTGGCGCGGGAACAGCGGCGGGTCACCGAGCAGCACGTCGAGGATGAGTCGCTCGTAGGCTTCGGGGCTGGACTCCGTGAAAGAGCTGCCGTAGCCGAAGTCCATGGAAACGTCGCGGACCTCCATGACGTTGCCCGGCACCTTGGAGCCGAACCGCATGGTGATGCCCTCGTCGGGCTGGACCCGGATCACGATCGCGTTCTGGCCGAGCTTTTCGGTGGCAGTCTGCTCGAAGGGCAGGTGCGGCGCCCGCTTGAAGACCACGGCGATCTCGGTGACCCGCTTGCCCAGGCGTTTGCCGGTGCGAAGGTAGAAGGGCACTCCGGCCCAGCGCCGGGTGTCGATCTCGACCTTCAGCGCGGCATACGTCTCGGTGGTGGAGGTCTCCGGGATGCCCTCCTCCTGTAGATAGCCGCCGACGTGTTCGCCGCCCTGCCATCCCTGGGCGTACTGCCCGCGGACGGTGGAGGTGGACAGGTCCGACGGAAGGCGGATTGCTGAGAGGACCTTCTCCTTCTCCGCGCGCAGAGCGTTGGCCTGGAACGAGACCGGCTCTTCCATGGCGGTCAGGGCCAGCAGCTGGAGCAGGTGGTTCTGGATGACGTCGCGGGCCGCGCCGATGCCGTCGTAGTAGCCTGCCCGACTGGCGATACCGATGTCCTCGGCCATCGTGATCTGCACGTGGTCGACATAGTTGGCGTTCCAGATCGGCTCGAACATCTGGTTGGCGAAGCGCAGCGCCAGGAGGTTCTGCACCGTCTCCTTGCCCAGGTAGTGGTCGATCCTGAAGATCGAGCCCGATGGGAAGATCCCGCAGACGATGGAGTTGAGCTCGCGGGCACTGGCAAGATCGTGGCCGAATGGCTTCTCGATGACGACCCGTCGCCAGTGGTCCCGGCCGGGATCTTCGTCCTGACTGGGATCTGCGTCCGGGCCGGGATCTGCGTTTTTACTGGGATCTACGTCCGGGCCGGGATCGGTGTCGCGGCTGGGGCCGGTGTCGCGGCTGAGGCCGGCCCGGTCGAGCTGGTGGGTCACCGTGGAGAAGTATGCCGGCGGGATCGAGAGATAGAAGACGTGGTTCCCAGCGGTCCCCCGCTCCTTGTCGAGAGTCTGCAACGTCTCGCGGAGCAGGTCGAAGGCCTCCGGGTCGTCGAACGCGCCAGCGACGAAGCGGATGCCTTCGGCGAGGTTCTTCCACACGTCCTGGTGGAAGGGCGTCCGGGCATGGGCGCGCACGGACTCGCGGACG
Source organism: Dermatophilaceae bacterium (assembly GCA_014377705.1). Taxonomy (GTDB): domain Bacteria; phylum Actinomycetota; class Actinomycetes; order Actinomycetales; family Dermatophilaceae; genus UBA4719. The sequence continues at coordinate 10,998 of JACMPC010000077.1, read as the reverse complement.
ACGTTGGCGAACTTCCCGTCCGTCCAGTCTCGGCGCGCGAACCCGACCAGGCTGAAGCTGGGTGGCAGCAGCCCGCGGTTGGCCAGGTCGTAGATGGCGGGCAGGATCTTGTTGCGCGCCAGGTCTCCGGTGACTCCGAAGAGGACCAGGCTGCAGGGACCGGCAATCCGCGGGAGACGCCGGTCCCGCGGATCGCGCAGCGGGTTCTGTCCCTGGGGGACCGGGGCTGGGTTCATGCGTCTGGAAGGCCCAGTGCATGGGTGAGCTGCACAAGGCCGGCGTCGTGGTCGGTCAGATGCAGCCGCAGGACCGGGCGACCGCGATCGGCCAGGACCTGTGCGTCACCTCCGGCCTGAGCGGTGATGAAGTCGCCGAAGGTGAACGTCCGGCCCGGGATGGCCAGGTCCTCGTGCGGCGCCGTGGTGATCTGCAGGTAGATGCCGTTGGCCGGGCCGCCCTTGTGGTACTGCCCCGTCGAGTGCAGGAAACGCGGTCCCCAGCCGAAGGTGGTGGGGACTCCGGTGCGGTCGGCGATGGTTCGACGAGTCTGGGCAAGTGGCGCGTCGGCCAGCCGGTCGAGGTAGGCCATGATCGAAATGTAGCCCAGTCCCGGGTCCAGCTGCGAGAGCAACGAGTCCACGGCACCGGCGACGGTCGTGGTACCGGCGAGCCAGTCGCCACCCAGAGCCCGGACCTCGATGGCGCCATCGGTGAAGAGGGCGGGGTCGGGCCTGGCGTCGGTGGCGTCGAGCAGCCCGCGGGTGGCTTTCTTGGCGCTCTCGACATCTGGCTGGTCGAAGGGGTTGATGCCCAGGATCCGGCCGGCGGCAACGGTGGCGACCTCCCACAACAACAGCTGGGCCCCCAGTGAACCACTGACTGACACCTCGGAGGCCGCCGGGCGCGACGGGACGGTGCGGGTGGGTACGGTCTGGTCGTCATCGCCAACACCATCGAGGTCGGCGACGAGCCAGGCGACGGTGATGTCGGTGGCAGGCGAGCTGACCTCCGGGTCGTCCTTGCCGCCGACAACAACAGGCAGCACGCCGGTGCCGTCCTTGCCCGTGCTCTCGGCGATCAGCTGCTCGGCCCAGTCGGCGAATCCCGGCATGCCGGACCCGTCGTCGACCAGGACGAGCTTGTCACGCAGGGGCTCGGTGCCGGCCATGGCCGCGCCGAGCCGCAGGGCGGGGTTGGCCTCGTCGTCGTCGGCCAGCAGGTCGGTGACCGACTCGGCCTCGTCCAGTAGCTGCTCGAGGTCCACGCCGGCCAGGCCGCTGGGCACCAGGCCGAAAGCGGTCAGAGCGGAGTACCGTCCGCCGACGTTCGGGTCGGCGTTGATGACCCGGTATCCGTCCGCGCGCGCTTCCTTGTCCAGGGGGCTGCCGGGGTCGGTGACGATCACGATGCGCCGGGTCGGGTCGATACCGGCCCGGGTGAACGCGCCTTTGAAGGCACGACGCTGGGAGTCGGTCTCGATGGTGGAGCCTGACTTGCTCGAGACCACGACGACCGCGCGGTCCAGCCGGTCGGCCAGGGCAGCGCGCACGGAGTCGGGCTGCGAGGAGTCCAGCACGGTCAGGTCGACGCCGGCCGAGGCGCAGATCACCTCGGGCGCCAGTGAGGAGCCGCCCATGCCACACAGGACGACATGGTCGACGCCCTGCTCGGCCAGGAGGTCGCGCAGGGCGGACACCTCGCCGATGAGGGGTCGTGAGGTTCGTCCCAGGCCGACCCAGGAGAGGCGGACGCTCGACTCGGAGACGGCTTCGGGGCCCCAGAGGGTGGGGTCCTTGGCGAAGAGCCTGCTCGCAAAACCCTCGGCGACGAGCTGCGGCACGTGCCGGGTCACGGCATCGGCAGCCGGCCCGGGGGCGGGGGCGCCGAGCGCCACGGTACTCACAGCGCCGCCTTGGTGAGCTCGGTCTGGACCGTGGCGAGCAGCTCGGCCCAGGAGGTGGCGAACTTCTCGACGCCTTCTGTCTCGAGCACGGCGGTCAGGTCCGCATAGGAGATACCGAGTCGTTCCAGCGCATCCAGCACGTTGCCTGCTTCCTGGTAGTTGTCGCTGACCTGGTCGCCGGCGATCTCGCCGTGGTCGGCGACGGCTCTCAGGGTCTTGGTCGGCATGGTGTTGACGGTGCCCGGCGCGACAAGGTCCACGACATACATCGTGTCCTTGTATGCCGGGTTCTTGACTCCGGTGGAGGCCCACAGGGGGCGCTGTCGGTGCGCGCCCTCGCCCTCGAGGTTGGCCCAGCGCGGGGTCGAGAAGACCTCTTCGTAGGCCTGGTAGGCGAGCCGGGCGTTCGCCACGGCGGCCTTGCCCTTGAGCGCGGCGGCCTCCTCGGTGGCCAGGGCGTCGAGGCGTCTGTCGACCTCGGTGTCGACCCGGCTGACGAAGAACGAGGCGACCGAGTGGATCTGGGACAGGTCGTGGCCATGGAGCCGGGCCTGCTCGAGGCCGGTCAGGAAGGCGTTCAGGACCCCGCGGTAGCGGTCGAGGGAGAAGATCAGGGTCACGTTGACGCTGATGCCCTGGGCCAGGACCTGCGAGATCGCCGGCAGACCCTCGACGGTGGCCGGGATCTTGATGTGCACGTTGGGGCGGTCGACGGCGGCATGAAGCTCTTTGACCTGCTCGACGGTCCTGACGGTGTCGTGCGCGAGCCGGGGGTCGACCTCGATGGACACCCGGCCGTCCTCGCCCCCGGTGGCCCGGCAGACCGGCGCCATGATGTCGCAGGCGTCGCGGACGTCCTGGGTGGTCAGCGCGAACACCGCCTCCTCGACCGTCCTGCCCTCGGCCGCGAGCCCGGCGATCTGGTCACCGTAGGTGTCGCCCTCCGACAGCGCGCCGGCGAAGATCGTGGGGTTGGTGGTCACCCCGACGACACTGCTGGTGTCGATGAGCGACTGGAGGCCGCCGCTGGTGATCAGCGGTCGGCTCAGGTCATCAAGCCAGATGGACACACCCTGCGCGGAGAGCTCCCTGAGGTGGTCGGTCATGCTCACTCGCCTCCCGTCGGACGTCCGGCCGCGGCCTGGACGGACTCCTGCGCGGCGGCCACGACGGCCTCCGGGGTGAAACCGAACTCGCGGAACAGGGTCGCGGCGTCGGCCGAGGCGCCAAAGTGGTCGATGCTGATGATCCGGCCGGCGTCCCCGACATAGTCCCGCCAGCCCTGGCGCACCCCGGCCTCGACGCTCACCCGGGCGCGAACGTCCGGCGGGAGCACGGTGTCTCGATAGTCCTGGTCCATGGCCTCGAACCATTCCTGGCACGGCATCGACACGACCCTGGTCGTGACCCCCTGGGACTCGAGGGTCTCACGAGCCGCAACCGCGATGCTGAGCTCCGAGCCGGTCGCGATGAGAATGACCTCCGGTCCGGCGCTGCCCGATCCCTCGGCCAGCACGTAGGCACCCCTGGCTGTTCCCTCGGCGGACGCGAACGTCTCGCGGTCCAGGGTCGGCATAGCCTGCCGGGACAGGATCAGGCCGGTGGGCCGGTCGGTGTGCTCGAGGATGGTGCGCCAGGCGACTGCGGTCTCGTTGGCGTCGCCGGGGCGGACGACGTCGAGGTTGGGCATGGCCCGCAGCGCGGCGAGGTGCTCGATCGGCTGGTGGGTCAGCCCGTCCTCGCCGAGGCCGATGGAGTCGTGCGTCCAGACGAACGTCACCGGCAGGTCCTGGATCGCGGCCAGCCGGACGGCCGGACGCATGTAGTCCGAGAACACCAGGAAGGTGCCGCCGTAGGGGCGGGTGAGCCCCTCGAGGGCGATCCCGTTGAGGATGCAGCCCATGCCGAACTCGCGGATGCCGAAGTGCAGGGTCCGGCCGTACGGACCGCCCTGGTACTCATCGGTCTGCCTGCCGGCCGGGATGAAGCTGGGCGCGCCCGTCATCGTCGTATTGTTGGAACCGGCCAGGTCGGCCGAGCCGCCCCAGAGCTCGGGCATGACGTCCGCCAGCGCGGTGAGGATCTTGCCCGAGGCGGCACGTGTCGCGAGACCCTTTGCGTCGGCCGGGAACGTCGGGAAGGCGGCGGCGAGGTCCGCCGGCAGTTTCTTGTCCACCAGCCGGTCGAGCAGGACGGCGCCGTCGGCATGGGAGGCCCGCCACTCGGAGTACCCCTGGTCCCACTGCTCGTGCTCGGTCCTGCCGCGCGCCATCACCTCCCGGGCTCGGGCAAGCACGTCGACGTCGACCTCGAAGGTCTGCGCGGGGTCGAACCCGAGCAGCGTCTTGGTGGCGGCGATCTCGCCATCACCAAGGGCCGAGCCGTGGGCGGCGCCGGTGTTCTGCCTGGTGGGGGCGGGCCAGGCGATCACGGTCTTGAGGATGACCAGCGTCGGCTGGCCCACGACTGCCTTGCCGCTCTCGATGGCGGCGAGCAGCGCGTCGACGTCCTCGACGTACTCCCTGGCGCCTCCGGAGGTCCAGGAGCTGCGCCAGTCGACGGTGACGACATGCCAGCCGTAGGCCTCGTAGCGCTTGCCCACGTCCTCGGAGAACGAGATGTTGGTGTCGTCCTCGATGGAGATGTGGTTCTGGTCATAGACCAGGGTCAGGTTGCCCAGCTCCTGGTGGCCGGCCAGGGCACTGGCCTCGTGCGAGACGCCCTCCATCATGTCGCCGTCCGAGGCGACCACGTAGACGTGGTGGTCGAACGGGCTCTGACCGGGGGCGGCCTCGGGGTCGAACAGGCCCCGCTGGCGGCGCTGGGCCATGGCCATGCCGACCGCGGGGGCCAGGCCGGAGCCCAGCGGCCCGGTGGTGATCTCGACGCCGGCGGTGTGGTGGACCTCGGGGTGCCCCGGGGTCAGCGAGCCCCAGGTGCGCAGCGACCTCAGGTCGTCCAGCTCGAGGCCGTAGCCGGAGAGGTAGAGCTGGACGTACTGGGTCAGGCTCGAGTGGCCGCAGGACAGGACGAACCGGTCACGGCCCAGCCACAGCGGATCTGCCGGGTCGTGACGCATCACGTTCTGGAAGAGCAGGTAGGCCAGCGGGGCAAGACTGATGGCCGTGCCGGGGTGGCCGTTGCCGGCCTTCTGGACGGCGTCGGCGGCGAGCAGGCGCGCCGTGTCCACGGCTCGCACATCCAGGTCGGTCCAACCTGCGCGGGTGGCCACCGGAGCGGCCAGTGACACGTCGCGGCTCCTGCGCGCGCCGGTGCCTGTGGCATTCTGATCACGGTCGGTGGTGCTCTGGTCAGTCACAAAGTGAGCCTATCGTGAGAAAGTTAGGCCCCGTGTCGGGTTTGAGCCCTTGCCAGAGCCCTCATCGACACTAGAATTTATCTGCTCAAGGGGTGCGCTGATTCCGAAGGGTTTCGCGGCCCGGTCCGATAACGCAACCCAAGGATGCCGTGACTGCCGTAGAGCCGCGTTTGGAACCTGTATCGAGTCGGGCAGGTCATCCTGGCTGGCGCCAGGGGGCCTCTGACTATGTCGCCCTGACCAAGCCCCGGATCATCGAGCTGTTGCTGGTGACGACCTTCCCCACCATGTTCCTGGCCGAGCGGGGTCTTCCCTCGCTGTGGCTGATCGTGGCGACGCTGGTCGGTGGCACGTTGTCCGCTGCTGCCGCCAACGTGCTCAACTGCTATCTGGACCGGGACATCGACAAGGTCATGCACCGGACCGCGAACCGGCCGCTGGTCACCGGTGCGATCTCGCCCCGGGCCGCGCTGCGTTTCGGGGCGCTGCTGGTCGCAGCCTCGACCCTGTGGCTCGGGCTGCTGGTCAACTGGCTGTCCGCGGCGCTGTCGCTGGCCGCGATCCTGCTCTATGTCGGCTTCTACACGATGCTGCTCAAGCGGCGCACCTCCCAGAACATCGTCTGGGGCGGGGTCGCCGGCTGTATGCCGGTGCTGATCGGCTGGTCCGCGGTCACCAGCTCGCTGGCCTGGCCGGCGCTGATCCTGTTCCTGATCGTCTTCTTCTGGACGCCGCCGCACTACTGGCCCCTGTCGATGCGCTTCAAGGAGGAGTACGAGGCCGCGGGCGTGCCCATGCTCCCGGTCGTGGCCAAGGACGCGGTGGTGGCGCGGCAGGTCGTGATCTACGGCCTGCACACCGTGCTGACCTCGCTGGTGCTGGTCCCGGTCGCCTCGATGGGCTGGATCTACCTGGTCGTGGCCGTGCCCTCCGGAGGGCTCTTCCTCCTGGAGGCCTACCGGCTTCTGAAGCGTGCTCAGGCTCCGGAGAACACGACCACCGCGTCACTGAACCCGATGCGGCTGTTCCACTACTCGATCAGCTACCTGACGCTCGTCTTCGTCGCCGTCGCGGTGGACTCGCTGCTCTATCTCCCGCTTCCGTAGGCATAGCACCCCGTAGGTCAGGGACACCGCCAGGAGGCTTGCGCCGAGCATGTGGATCATGACCAGGGCTTCGGGCAGGCCGGTGAGGTACTGCGTGTAGCCGATCAGGCCCTGCAGCACGGTGATCCCGAAGACGGCATGCCAGACCCGCCGGGGTCGCGGGTCCCTGGCCGTCACCTGCACGGCCAGGAGCACGGCGACCACCAGCCCCACGAACAGCATCACGGCGTCGGCGTGCAGCCAGGAGATCGTCCGGGGGTCGAACCCGAATCGCGGCGTGCTGGCGTCGCCGGAGTGCGGACCGGACCCGGTGACCACGGTGCCGAGGACGAGGACGACCCCGCCGAGGACGGCCGTGACCCAGGCCACCGAACGGATCTCGTGGCGCACCAGGGCCACGGGTGGCCCGTCACCCTCGCTTACGCGATACAGCAGGTATGCCGACCCGGAGACGAGGACCATCGAGGCCAGGAAGTGCGCGGCCACCAGGGCGGGGTTGAGGCCGGTCAGCACGGTGATGCCGCCCAGGACCGCCTGCAGCAGGACGCCGACCAGCGGCAGGAACGAGATCCGGCGCAGCGCCCGGCGATTCGGCGCCCAGCGCCAGATCGCCACGATCACCAGGACCGCGGCGATGCTGACGACACTGGTCAGCGTCCGGTTGCCGAACTCGATGAGCTTGTGGAAGCCCTGCGCCTGTTCGACCACCGGGGTGAACGAGCCGGGCACGCACTGGGGCCAGGTGGGGCAGCCGAGCCCGGACCCGGTCAGGCGGACCAGTCCGCCGGTGACGACGATGCCGATCTCGAGAATCAGGTTGACCAGCAGGACCCGGCGTAGCCACGGGTTCGTCGACTCAGCAGTGCGCACCCGAAAAGGCTAGCGCCGGCGTCCGCAACTCTCATGTCGGGAGTGCGCTCAGTCTCCGCAGCGGCTCAGTCTGTCGAGCGGCTCAGCCTGTCGGGGGGCTCAGTCGCTCCAGCGGAAGGAGCGGGAGGCCAGGTAGGTTGCCACCGCGCCCCATGCCACCAGCACCAGAAGTGGTATGACGGCCAGCCGGCCCCCGATGAAGGCCTCGCGCAACCCGGTCCCGAGGGCGCCGGAGGGCAGCAGGGCTGCGAGGTGGGCCAGGCCGGCCGGCAGCTGGCTGGGCGGGACGATGACGCCGCCGAGGCCCAGCAGCAGGACCCAGATCAGGTTGGCCAGGGCGAGCACGCCCTCGGCCCGCAGGGTGCCGGCCAGCAGCAGGGCCAGCGCGACGAACGCCCAGGTGCCGACCAGGGCCAGCAGGGCGGCAGGGATCAGCCCCAGCCAGTGCGGGTGCCAGCCCAGGGCCAGACCCAGGGCGCCGATCACGATGAACTGCAGGAGCTCGATCGTCAGCACCGCCAGGGCTTTGGCGATCAGCAGCCCGCTGCGGCCGAGCGGGCTGACCCCGAGCAGGCGCAGCACGCCGTACCGGCGGTCGAAGGCGGTGGAGATCGCCTGTCCGGTGAAGGCGGTGGAGATCACCGCGAGCGCCAGAACCCCGGGAACGGCCACGTCGATCCGGGCACTCTGGTTCAGCTGCCCGAGTGAGGGGGAGTGGCTCAGGGCCAGGCCGACCAGGGCCATGGCCGGCAGGACGATGGCGACCAGAAGCTGCTCTCCGTTGCGCAGCAGGGTGCTGGTCTCGAACCGGGTCTGGGCCAGGACCCGGTCGCGGGCGGGCGCCGCGGTGTGGATGGAGGCTGCTGTGGTCATCGTGCGGACTCCCGGGTGAGCGAGAAGTAGACGTCCTCGAGCGAGGACTTGCCGGTCAGCTCGGCGAGGCTGCCCCGGGCGGCGACGCGGCCGCGGTGGACGATGACGATGTGGTCGGCCAGCCGTTCCGCCTCCTCGAAGGAATGGGTGGTGACGATGACGGCGCAGCCGGTGTCGCAGGTCTCGCGCAGCAGGTCCCAGGCGTCCAGGCGGGCGTGCGGGTCCAGGCCGGCGGTGGGCTCGTCCAGGAACGCGACCTCGGGTCTGCCCAGAAGCGCCGCGGCCAGTGCCACCCGCTGCTTCTGCCCGCCGGACAGCCGGCGGACGGTGGTGCCGGCGAAGGCGTCGATGCCGAGACGCTTCACCAGGGCGTCGATGTTGGCGGGGGACTGGTGGAAGGCGGCGAGGTGGCGCAGCAGCCGCACCGGGGTGCTCCCGTTGGGCAGCCCGCCGTCCTGCAGCATGACCCCGACCGCGGCGCGGTGATCGGGTCCGGCCCCCCATGGGTCGGCGCCCAGGACGCGGACCTCGCCGGAGTCCGGGCGCTGCAGGCCCTCGGCGCACTCGATCGTGGTGGTCTTGCCGGCCCCGTTGGGGCCGAGGACCGCGGTGACCTCACCCTGGCGGGCAGCCCACGTCATACCCTCCAGGGCGGTGGTGCTGCCGAATCTCTTGGCGAGCTCTCGCACGGTCACGGCCTCGGTCACCTGCCGATTCTAGGCGCAGCCAGGCGGAGCGGGCGAGGACAGCGATGACAGCGAGGTTAGGTGACCCTTACTAGCGATGCGGTTCGAATTAAGTCATACTGACGTTGTGTTTATCACTGACCGCCCCGTTGCCGATGGGGCGCAAGACCCCGACTGCGCGACTCACGTCCTTGAGGCGCGCACCCGGGACCGGGTTCTCCAGGCGATCTCCGAGGATGGCCCGCTCAGCGCGACCGCCCTCGCCAGCCGCCTGGGGCTGACCCCTGCCGCGGTACGGCGTCACCTCGACCTGCTGGTCGACAAGGGTGACATCGAGGAGCACGAGCCGGCCGCCACTCGTGGGCGCGGTCGCGGACGGCCTGCCCGCGCCTACGTACTGTCCGAGGCAGGTCACATCGGCATGGGAAGCGACTATGACGACGTGGCCACCTCGGCACTGCGTTTCCTCGCGGAGCGCGCCGGTGACGAGGCCGTCGGCGAGTTCGCCCGAGAACGGATCGCCGATCTCGAGGAGCGGCTTGCCGAGCAGCTCGATGCGGTGGGAGATGACGTCGCCGCCCGCGCCGAGATCCTGGCGACGGCACTGACCTCGAACGGTTTCGCGGCCTCCACTCGGCCGGTGGCGGCAGGCACCCCTCTGGCAGGGGTCCAGCTGTGCCAGGGACATTGCCCGGTGCAGCACGTCGCTGCCGAGTTCCCCCAGTTCTGTGACGCCGAGACAGATGCGTTCTCGCGCCTGCTCGGGGTCCATGTCCAACGCCTGGCGACCCTTGCCCATGGCGAGCACGTCTGCACCACGTTCATCCCCTTGAGTGGAAGGACCACCCAGTGACCACAGTTGAAGAGCGCAACCCGGGTCTGAAAGGCCTTGGCACCTATGAGTACGGCTGGTCCGACAGCGACGCCGCCGGCGTGTCCGCCCGTCGGGGCCTGAACGACGAGGTCGTCCGGGACATCTCGGGCCGCAAGAGCGAGCCCCAGTGGATGCTCGACCTGCGGCTGAAGGGCCTGAAGCTCTTCGGCAAGAAGCCCATGCCCAGCTGGGGCTCGGACCTGACCGGCATCGACTTCCAGAACATCAAGTACTTCGTGAAGTCGACCGAGAAGCAGGCGACGTCCTGGGAGGAGCTTCCCGAGGACATCCGCAACACCTATGACCGCCTCGGCATCCCCGAGGCCGAGAAGCAGCGCCTGGTCGGCGGCGTCGCGGCACAGTACGAGTCCGAGGTCGTCTACCACCAGATCCGTGAGGACCTCCAGGAGCAGGGCGTCATCTTCGTCGACACGGACACGGGTCTGCGCGAGCACGAGGAGCTGTTCCGCGAGTACTTCACCTCGGTGATCCCGGTCGGCGACAACAAGTTCGCCGCGCTCAACACGTCCGTGTGGTCCGGTGGCTCGTTCATCTACGTCCCGCCAGGGGTCAAGGTCGACATCCCGCTGCAGGCCTACTTCCGGATCAACACCGAGAACATGGGCCAGTTCGAGCGGACCCTGATCATCGCCGACGAGGGCTCGTATGTGCACTACGTCGAGGGCTGCACCGCACCGATCTACAAGTCGGACTCGCTTCACTCGGCCGTGGTCGAGATCATCGTGAAGAAGAACGCCCGGGTTCGTTACACGACGATCCAGAACTGGTCCAACAACGTCTACAACCTGGTCACCAAGCGCGCCACCTGCGCCGAGGGCGCGACGATGGAGTGGGTCGACGGCAACATCGGCTCCAAGGTGACGATGAAGTACCCGGCCGTGTTCCTGCTCGGCGAGCACTCCAAGGGTGAGACCCTGTCCATCGCCTTCGCCGGCGAGGGCCAGCACCAGGACGCCGGCGCCAAGATGGTGCACGCGGCCCCGAACACCAGCTCGAGCATCATCTCCAAGTCAGTGGCCCGCGGTGGCGGGCGGACGTCATACCGGGGGCTGGTCCAGATCATGGAGGGGGCGCACGGGGCGGCCTCGAACGTGCGCTGCGACGCGCTGCTGGTCGACACGATCAGCCGCTCGGACACCTACCCGTACGTCGATGTCCGCGAGGATGACGTGACGATGGGCCACGAGGCGACCGTCTCCAAGATCGGCGACGACCAGCTGTTCTACCTGATGTCCCGGGGGATGACCGAGCAGGAGGCCATGGCCATGATCGTGCGCGGGTTCATCGAGCCCATCGCCCGCGAGCTGCCGATGGAGTACGCCCTCGAGCTCAACCGCCTGATCGAG
>JACMPC010000076.1 GCA_014377705.1 Dermatophilaceae bacterium | reverse complement strand
CCCGGAAGCGCTCCGTGCGGCCGGGTGCTGTCGACAGGAGCGACCAGCGCGGCGTACGTGTCGGGGCGGCGGGTCATGAGGAACGGGAACAGGTCGAGCCAGTCCTTGCGCTGGTCGAGGTCGAGATCGACGACGAGCACGACCTCTTCGTCGCGCGGCGCCTCGACCAGCACCCGACCGTAGGGGTCGGAGACGAACGACGAGCCGTAGAACGTCAGTCCGCCTTCGTCTCCTGTGCGGTTGGGGACGACCATGAACGTCCCGGCGGTGATCCCGTTGGCCACGATGACCTGTCGCCACAGGGGCTGGGTGTCGAAGGCGGGAAAGCTCGGCTCCGAGCCGATGGCAGTGGGATAGACGAGCACCTCAGCGCCACCGAGCGAGTAGGCCCGCGACACCTCAGGGAACCACTCGTCCCAGCACGTCGGCAGGCCGAGTCGTATGCCGCCGAGCGCGGGCACCTCCGTGACGGGGTAGGCATCCTCGGCCGGGCCCGGCCGGAAGTAGGTGTCCTCGTAGTAGCCGGCGGTGACCGGGATGTGCAGCTTGTGGGTGCGGGCCAGCAGCTCGCCGTCGGGAGACACGAGGATCGCGGTGTTGAGCCCGCGCCCGTCTGGGCCGTCGGCACGTTCATAGAGCGAGGCGTGCACATGGACGCCGTGCGCGCCCGCCGCACGGGAGGCCAGGGCGAACGTCGGGCCTTCGAGCAGGTTCTCGGCGAAGTCGCCGGGCGTACCGCTGGCGCGGACGTCAGCCGGATATCTGCTGAGCGTCAGCTCCGGCAGGAACACCGCGCGGGCCCCGGCGTCTGCGGCGGTACCGATCGCGTCGTGCAGCACCTGTGCAAGCTCGTCGGCGTCGTCGCGCCACCGGTGCTGGACGAGGCCGACGCGCAAGGTGGGCCTGGACGACTCACCGACCCGGGCGTGCGACGTGGGCGGCTGGGGGGCGGTGAGGACCAACATGTCCGCAACGCTATCCGCGCAGGGGTGTCAGGCACGAGCCCGCAGGACGGTCGGCCACTCCCCGGTCCCGTCGAGGACATCCTGGATGGTCGCGCGGAAGCCCGGGCACCGCTTCATTTCGTCCGACTCGTACTCGAACGCCTGCTGGGTCATGGCTCGCGACAGAATCATCTCCTGCATCCGTCGGTCGAGGTCAGCGATGTGATCCTGAAGGATGTCGTGCCTCCTGGGTCCGTGGTCGTCGTCGCCGTACAGCCGGCGGTCCGCATCTCGCTCGACGTTGCTGAGGCCGTCGAGGCGGCTGGGTTGTTCGTGACCCCCACGTTCACCCAGGCGGCCCCGTTCGCCGAGCAGCTGGGGCTCGACCTGTTTTCGTCCGGCGCCTAACAGCCGCTTCCCGTGTGCACGTCGGGTCAACGTGCACGGGGCGATACCCTGAAGGCTATGCGTATAGCCAGGTTTGCCGGGGACGACGATCCCCGATTCGGAGTCATCGGGGACGACAACGGTGTCCCGACCATCGCCCACCTCAATGGAGATCCGCTCTACGCGGGCCTCAACCTCAGCGGCCAGAAGACGCCCCTCGCGGACGTCAGGCTGCTTGCGCCGGTCATCCCGCGCAGCAAGGTCGTGGG
>JACMPC010000075.1 GCA_014377705.1 Dermatophilaceae bacterium | reverse complement strand
GACAGCCGTCGTCGCGCACCGCCATGCGTGGTTCGCCGAGAAGGTCACCAGTCTGCTGGAGGGGCAAGGCGTGACCGTCGTCGAGTGCACTGACAACGGCGCGGACGCCCTCGGCGCGATTGTCACCGAACAGCCCGACGTGGTGCTCGTTGGGGACCGCCTTGAAATGATGACCGGTCAGACCCTGCTCTCGGAGACGCACCTGTTCGCGCCAAGCACCTTGAGGGCAATGCAGGCAAACAACCAGCAGCAGGCTAGTGATTGGGGAGCGGCGGCTCACGCGGTGTTCCTGCGCCACCATCCGCCGAGCGAGGTCGCAGACTCGCTCGTCCGGCTTTGCAACCGGGCCGGGCTGTGTGCGTCTGGTCTGAGCGCATTGGATCGGGACTGCTGCAGGGTCGGTTGACACCGGCTGGGTGGTGATCATGCCGCAACGGCTGCGGCCTGGTTGGTTAAGGCAAGCTCGTACTCGACGGGGGTGAGTTTGCCGGTGGCGGTTAGCGCCGGCGGCGGTTGTAGGTGTACTCGGCCCAAGAACACGATTGCTTCGTGGAGCTCGTCGCGGGTGCGCCAGCGGCGGTGGTCCAGGACGTTCTTCTGCAGCAAGGCGTGCCAGGACTGCATCACGGCGTAGTCACCGGTGGAGGCGACCCGCCCCATCGACCCCTGTTGGATCGCCGCGGCCAGGACTGCCCGGAATGATCTTGCCCGGAATTGGGACCCGCGGTCGGAGTTAAGTCGACATCGGCTTAACAGCGACAGGGGAGCCCAGTACACCTCTGGGGCCTTGCGGGCCATGGCAGGCCAGCACGACGTCTTGTTGTCGGTCGGGCGCACCGGGGTGTGCTGGGACAACGCGATGGCCGAGTCGTTCTTCGCGACGTTCAAGAACGAGCTGATCTACCGCCGGCCGTGGCCCACCCCGGCCAAGGCACGCGAAGCGGTCATCGCCTGGATCGAGGGGCGTTACAACCGGCGCCGACGACACTCAGCCTTGGGCATGCGCACCCCGCTCGAGTTCGAGAACACCGCATGACGCACTGCCGCTCAGGCAGCGTGACCTGTCCACCTTCCGGGGTGAAGTCCAGACCGGCCGACCGAAGTACGGCGTGTCGATCAGGCGGACCTCACGGCGTCCATGACTGCGCATCACCACGCCGCAGACGCGGCAGCCCTGGACCGTCGGGGCGGACTACACCGTGACCTGTAAGCAGGGTCCGCGCCGGCCTGTCACCTCTTGGACGGCGGTGACGTGCAGCCCGTCGAGGCCGACGAGCAGATCACAACGAGAGCAGGACCAGCCAGGAGAGCAGACGTCAGCAGACGCCGTTGGCTCGGGCACGGTCTAGTCCTTCGAATCGAGAGCCTGGTCGCTATTGATTCTCAGGAGGCCTCGACCCCCAGCCCTTCAGGTCACACACGTGAGTCGGTCACACCCACCCCAGATGTGAGGAGCCCCTATGGGTCTCGGCGTATTCGACGCAACCGATTGGACGGCGGGTCAGACCAAGGACGGGGACCGGTTCG
>JACMPC010000074.1 GCA_014377705.1 Dermatophilaceae bacterium | reverse complement strand
CCCGACATCAACGAGATCACCCGTCTCAACAACGAGTTCCACCGGCTCGTCCTCGAAGCCGCCGGACACGTGCGGCTGGTCAATCTGGTGACTGCGGTGGTCGACGTCCCCCTCGTCTGGCGCACCTTCTCGCACTACTCCTCCGAGGCCCTCCGGCGGAGCCTGGCCCACCACCACGAGCTGGTGGACGCGCTCCGGGCCGGGGACCCGGACTGGGCGGAGTCGGTGATGCGCAGCCACGTGCGCGCGGCCTGGAGCTCCATCCGCGACGGACAGCCATCGGGCAGCGAGCCGGGTGAGACGGCCCGTCCGGCGACACCGTCCTCACCCCCACCGGCAAGGAGCACTGGCCCGTGACGATGAGCGGCCATCGAGGTTCGCCCGGGCTCGCGTTCCTTCGCACGGCCGGGCCGGCCTGTGCCGGCAATGTCAGGAGACATGGGCTCCACGACGGATCAGAGGCTGCCTCAGGATGACTCCGAGAATGGCCTCTGACCTGCTGTTCTACTGATGGCGGGGGGCAGGATTCGCGCCTGCGACCCCTGGGTTGGATCGGGCGATGCCCGACCTCCACCGATCAAGTGGGAAAAACGTGGAACGCCTCGTGTTGTCGAGGAGAAATCTCGCTTGATGATCACCACCGTGTCGGATCGTCCTGGCACATGTGCCGATCGTTTGTGGCCACGACCGAGGCCGGCGAGACGGCGCTCCCTCTGGCGCTATTGGGCAAGCGCGAACGCGCCGGACATCCGAGTGCAGTCGCGTTCTGACATTCCATTGTGCGACGCGACAACACGCCAGCCCCGCACGGCTCCTCGCACTTCTTCGGCTACCTCTTCACGTTTGGCGGGAGTAAGTCGGAATTGTTCGCCGAGTTCGTCGAGAGCGTGCAGCTGGGCGACACCCCGGACTTCACCGAGGATTGACGTGACTCGCCCTTTGGCAGTGTCTGGGTTCAGGTTGAGGTCGAAAACCGGTGACAGACGCCAGCCTCCAAACTCTCGGACCGCACCGTGATGGCGGCCCTCCTCGAGCATCGTGCGGACGCCGGCAAGCTGACCCTAAGCGCGTTTGATCCGGTTGATGACCGGGGTCATCTCGGCTGGGTCGAGCTCCATGTCAGGCCTCCACAGGACCTGCCGTGAG
The DNA here is from genome assembly GCA_014377705.1 of Dermatophilaceae bacterium. Taxonomy (GTDB): domain Bacteria; phylum Actinomycetota; class Actinomycetes; order Actinomycetales; family Dermatophilaceae; genus UBA4719. The sequence continues at coordinate 3,630 of JACMPC010000074.1, read as the reverse complement.
AGCGCTCAGGGCCGCACCGAGGCGATGCCTGGCGTCGGCGGCGACTTCGTCAAAGGCGTCGCCGGCGAGTCCCATCATCGCGTCGGGGTCGAACGCCTCCACGATCGTGGTGTGCTCGTCGAGCGACCGGACGACCACGTTGCAGGGCAGCACCGCGGCAATGGAGGGGTCCAGCTGGATTGCCTGGTAGGCCAGCTGGGGCCGGCAGGCTCCGAGGATCACCTGGGGCGCGACGTCGACGTCAAGCTTGGCCTTCAGGGCGGCCTTCAGGTCGATCTCGGTCAGCACACCGAAGCCCTGGTCCGCGAGGGCCGCGCGTACGGCCTCGACGGTCTCCGCGTAAGGACGGCTCACAGTGGTGTTCATGGTGTAGCTCATCGTTTGCTCCCGGTCTGGTTGTCGGCGGTTTCGCCCAGTCTTGCAGCCCCGGCGCGCGGCATGGGCATGTGGAGCTCGCGGACCGCGGAGATCACCTGCTCCAGGGCCGGCGCTGGCAGGGCCCCGGGTTGCCGGTGGGTTCGTCGGCGAAGACGATCGCCGGTCGACGCAACAGTGCCCGAGCGCTTGTCCTCAAGACCGTGGATGTCGACCCCGACGATGACGACTCGCCCAGACCTCGGTGCGTCGAGTGCGGCCATGCAGTGCATCAAAGTGGACTTGCCGGAACCGGACGGGCCCATGATGGCGGTCAGTCGGCCGCGTCCGAACTCCACCGTGACGTCGTCGAGGGCCACGACCTGGGCATCAGAGGTCCCGTAGACCTTGCCCAGGTGCTCGGCCCACGCAACGGCATCCCCGTTGGCAGGGGCATAGATCTCCGCGGCGCTGCGTTCACGAGTGATCGTCATGTGGAGCTCCGGAACAGGTCGGCGAGGAGGCGGACCGTGTGTCGTGTGACGGGCACGAGGTCGTCTTCGACGTGGGCGGATACTCCCCGGGGATGCGACAGCGCCTCAGGTTGGCGGCCGCCCTACTCTGCTAACCGCCGGTGCCGGTGCTCGACGGGCCCGGCGACGTTCCGTGGCTCCGGTGATCTGGACTCCGGTAGGTGCTGTCATTTCTCTTCTTGACTGTTCACCGCGAGGGTGACCAGTTCCTCGAATTCCGTCACGTTGTCGAGCTCCGTACCCATGGCGATGTTCGTCACCTTCTCCAAGATCACCTCGACGACAACCGGCACCCGATACTCGGACATCATCGCGAGAGCCTTCTCGAAGGCCGCTGCCAGATCTTCGGGGTTGCGGACCCGGATCGCCTTGCACCCGAGGCCCTCGGCAACCTTGACGTGGTCGACGCCATAGCCCTCGAGCTCGGGCGAGTTGACGTTGTCGAACGCGAGCTGCACGCAGTAGTCCATGTCGAACGTCCGCTGGGCCTGCCGGATGAGTCCCAGATACGAGTTGTTCACCACTACCTGAATGTAGGGAAGCTTGAACTGAGCGCCGCACGCCAACTGCTCGACCAAGAACTGGAAGTCATAGTCGCCGGAGAGTCCGACGACTGTGGTGTCGGGGTCCGCGACGCAGACGCCGAGTGCCGCGGGCACCGTCCAGCCGAGGGGACCGGCCTGGCCGGCATCGATCCAGCCGCGTGGTTTGTAGACATGGAGGAACTGCGCACCGGCGATCTGTGACAGTCCGATGTTGCTGACGTAGCGCGTCTCCCTGCCGAAGACCTTGTTCATCTCCTGGTAGACCCGCTGCGGTTTGATCGGGACATCGAGGAAGTCGGAGCGACGATGCATGGTCCGCTTGCGCTCCGAGCACTCCGCGACCCAAGCACCACGATCCGGTAGCTTCCCCGCCTCGCCTCGCTCCCTGGCCACCTCGAGAAGCCGTTCCAGCGCCGCCTTGGCGTCGGACACGATGGCGTAGTCGGGGGTGAAGATCCGCCCGATCTGGGTGGGTTCGATGTCGACATGGACGAACGTGCGTCCTTCGCGGTAGACGTCGAGGCCACCGGTATGACGGTTGGCCCAACGGTTTCCGATCCCCATCACGAAGTCGGAGGCGAGCAGGGTGGCATTGCCATAGCGGTGCGCTGTCTGGAGTCCGACCATCCCCGCCATCAAGGGGTGGTCGTCCGGGATCGTTCCCCAGCCCATCAGGGTGGGGATCACCGGGACATCCAGCAACTCGGCGAGCTCGACCAGCAAACCCGCAGCGTCGGCGTTCACGACGCCGCCACCGGCGACGATCAGCGGCCGGTCCGAAGCACCGAGCAGATCAAGGGCCTTCACTGCCTGCTCCCGGGTTGCGGCCGGTTTCGAGACCGGAAGCGGCTCGTAGGTCTCGATGTCGAAGTCGATCTCCGCGAGCTGCACGTCGATCGGCAGGTCCAACAGGACTGGCCCGGGCCGTCCGGAGCGCATCACGTGGAAGGCCCTCTGGAAGGCGCCCGGCAGCTGGGCAGGTTCCATCACCGTTTCTGCCAGCTTGGTCACCGGTGAAGCGATCGCCGCGATGTCGACGGCCTGGAAGTCTTCCTTGTGGAGCTTGGCGACCGGTGCCTGACCGGTGACGACGAGCAGCGGGACCGAGTCGGCCCAGGCGGAGTACAACCCGGTGATCGTGTCAGTGCCCCCCGGGCCGCTGGTGGCCAGGCAGAGACCGATGTTGCCTGCGGTGGCACGGCTGTAGCCCTCGGCCATGTGCACGGCGCCCTCGACGTGGCGCCCGAGATAGTGGCGGATCGTGCCACGTTTGGACATGGCCGAGTAGAACGGATTGATGGCGGCACCGGGGACGCCGAAGGCGCAGCGGATGCCTTCGCGCTCGAGGATCAAGATGGCGGCGTCGATTGCGCGCATGCGGGTCATGGTTCAGTCCTCGGTGTCGTCGGCGAAGTGAGTACGGCCGGACAGCTGGTCGACCAGCAGCAGCAGGGCGCTGTGGTCGAGCTGACCGTGTCCCTGGGCGCGCAGCGTTCCCATCAGCTGGGCGACGTGGGCGCCCAACGGGATGGCCACTCCAGCGGCTCGAGCCGATGACGTGACGATCCCGAGATCCTTGTGGTGCAGGTCGACCCGGAAGCCCGGGTCGAAGCTCCGCTGCAACATGCCGGCGGCCTTGCGGTCCAGGACAGTGCTGCCGGCGAGGCCGCCCGCAAGGACCGTGATGGCCGCTTCCGTGTCCACGTCGTGTGCTTCGAGGAAGACGATGGCCTCAGCCAGCAGGGCGAGGTGTCCTGCGACCATGAGCTGGTTGGCTGCCTTGACCGTCTGACCGGAGCCAGAAGGACCGACATGCACGATGGTCTTCCCCATCTTCTCCAGCAAGGGGCGCGCCACAGCGACATCGGCGTCCGCGCCGCCGACCATGATGGACAAGGTGGCCTCGACGGCCCCGGCCTGGCCGCCGCTGACCGGGGCGTCGATGACGCACACACCGCGTTCCAGGCCGGATTCCGAGAGTTGTCGAGCGACGTCGGGGCGGATCGACGAGCAGTCAATGTGCAGGGTACCGGGCTCGGCGTTGGCGTAGATCCCGTCGTCGCCGTAGGCAGCGCCCTCGACGTCGGGGCTGTCGGGGACCATGGTGATGACCACTGTTGCCTCGGCCACTGCCTCTGCGATGGTCCGGGCGCCACGGCCGCCGTGCTCGATGAGCCGGTCGACTGCTGCCCGCCCAT
>JACMPC010000073.1 GCA_014377705.1 Dermatophilaceae bacterium | reverse complement strand
TGGCCCGCGCCCTCGAACTGCTCACCGAAGAGCTCAACGCCACCCCAACCGTCATGCCCACCGACCCCCGGCCACTGACCTACCAACTCGCCGAGGCATAAATCTCAACAGTTGGCTCGTCACTACTTGCGGAGGTCTGAGCCTTCTGACTGCGGCGGCAAGGAATCGGATGGCCAATCGGCGTCGTCGTTGTCACTCGGCAACACGAAGTGGCATACGGGCCCTCTGACACTCAGACAGATCTGAGGTGCCGGAGACTGCGCGGTGACCTGAAAGCTGACTCGACCGTCCCACTACGAGGATGTGAGACGGGCGCTGTCTCCGCTTGACGCCCCTGTCCCGTGAGAGCTGCGGGCGGTGCATACGCAGAGCAGGCTCGCCCAGGTTCCACCTGGAGACCGCGCTTCGTAGTGACGATCGGCAGACGTTCGCCAATCGGGACTCACGCTCATATCTGCGCGTTGAGCGGGTGCGACGAATCCCGTGGCACCCTGAGCGGCGAGCGACGCTCCTATGCTTTGTCAAGCAGCTGTGGCCGTGTTTTCAAGTAGGCGGTAGAGGTCGCGGGCGACGTAGCGGGCAAGGCAGCGTTTGATCTCTCGGCTCGTCTTGCCTTCGGCTGTTCGGCGAGCGACGTAGTCGCGGGTGGCTGGCTGGTACTGGATCCGGCTCTGGACCACGGTGTGCAGTGCGTTGTTGAGCTGGCGGTCGCCGTAGCGGTTGAGCCGATAACGGGTGGTGACTTTGCCACTGTTCGCCGGGATCGGTGCCACGCCGGCGAACATCGCGAACGCCGCCTCGGAGTGGATACGGCCGGGGTGGGACCAGGCGCACAACACCGTCGCAGCCACGATCGGCCCGACGCCGAACTCCTCGAGCAGGTCAGGACGCCAGCTGCGGATGATGGCCACGATCGCCTTCTGCAGCTCCCGTGCCTCTTTCAGCATCGCGTGCGCGCGACGAGCCAAGGTCCGCAGCGCCACCACGGTGCTGGTCGTCTCGGTGTCCCAGGAGGCGTGCACTCGCAGGTTCGCGGCGGTGTTGAGCATCGCGGCAAGCTTCTGGCCGCGGAACCTGACTCGGATGGGTTCGGGTGCTGCGATGACCAGGCTGAAGACCTGCTGCTGGGCCTCGGTGGAGGCATTGATCGCGGAGCGGCGAGCAGCCAAAAGTACTGACAGTGCTTGGCGTTCGCCCCCGGTGCGGGGAGTTCCCAACCGCGGTCGGGCCATCGCTTCACGCGCGGCTCGGATCGCATCGAGCGGATCGGACTTCGCGCCGTTGCGTCGCGCAGCCCGCTTCGGGCGGTCCAGCTCGATGACGATCTCCGACATCTCCAGCAGGTGACGGCTCAGACCGGCGCCGTGACCACCGGTCCCCTCGATCGCCCAGGCCCGCAACATCGGGTGGTTGTTGGCGAACTCCACCAGCTCGCCATAGCCCTCGGCTGTCGCCTCGACGGTGATCTCGTCGAGGACACCACCAGTCGCAGCATCGACCACGGCCGCGGAGTGGGTATGGACATGGGTGTCGACGCCGATGACGACATCGACCACCTCGCGCAGATCGGTCAGACTGTTCATGCGTTCTCTCCTTCGCCGGACGGGACGTGGTTCCGGTCCGGGACGGAGGCTCGGCAGGACTGTGATGAGACACATCCGGCGCCGCTAACGCCAGGTGGTCAAGCTCCTGATCAGGCCAGCTCCTCCAACCGGGCCGGGGCCGGTGACCACGAGCGGACAGGTCGCAACAAGGCACAAGGCCAGTCATTCCGGGGGTCACACTCGCGGTCACCAACCACAGCCCAGCACCTTCAGGCTGCGTTGGCGATCCTCACAGTCATTCCGCCCAGAAGGACGCGGGCCGTTCGAGGACGCCGCGTAGTCCCCCTGCAATGACGACTCGGGCGTCTGTTGTGAGTCAAGCACCGCCGGCCCGAAGGGTCACGATCTAATGAATAGCGACCTACTGGCGGATGAGCGTGCGCTGGTCGACCGCCGCATTTCATCGGGGTAGCACCGGTCCGAGTCGGCCGGCGGACCGAACACAGCCGGCTGGCCCTGCCCCCGGCAACAGCAGCACCATCAACCCAGCCCCCCGCCGCCACCCCATCACCACCAGCGATGAGCCGTAAGAAGGAAGAAGAAGGGGAGCAGCAGCGGTCGGCGTAGGTTCCGGACAGGCCTCGACAGTCTCAGGGAATCGGCTGAGTTCTGGTGGTGCCGGGCGGTTTGCAGGCCCCGCTTTGGCGGGTAGAGGTTGGAGTGGCCGCTACCTCCAAGGAGATAGCGGCCACCGCGCCGACCCAACTGCGGATCAGCTCTCTAATGCTCCCTCGACCAGCAACATCCGCCGAACAGGCCCAATGGCTACAGGTTCCCCATCGGCGGGTGCACGTCGTCGTTGACCGCGATCACGTTGACGTCCAGGCGCACGATGCCCTGCACCCGGCGAACACTGTTGCCGACAGCTATCACCTCACTCACCAGTTCCGCCTCCCCATCCAGCACGACGACGCCGTCGGTGACGGTGGCCGAGATCTTGCACGACGGGACATCCCCGACCACGGCGTCGATCGCCTCCTGGACCGCGACCAGTAGGTCCTCGTCGGGGCGGAGGAAGACCGTGAGCAGGTCACTGCGGGTGACGATGCCGATCAACCGACCATCGGTATCGACGACCGGCAACTGGCCCACATGCCGCCGGCGGAACACCCGTGCCGCCTGGCCGAGCGTCTTCGACGAGTCGACGGTCACCGCGGGAGCTGTCATTATCTCGATTGCCGTGGTCCCGGCCAGACGCGAGCGGCCACGGCGCTGTAGCGGCGTCCGCACATGCCCCTCAGCCAGCTCCTCCTTGATCAGCAGGTCGCTCTCGGCGACGATGCCGAGCACCCGTCGCGATTCATCAACCACGGGCAGAGCGTGCACGCGGTGGTCCTCGATCAGGCGAACAAGCTCACGAAAGGTCGTTTCGGGGCTGGCCACCTGTACTTCTCGGGTCATGACGTCGGAGACGAGACTGAACATGATGCACTACCTTTCACGTGCCCGCCGACCACCTTGGTTGGCGCCAGCCCGTAACCAGAGCCGGTGGCGCGAGCGTATGCCCGGCCGAGGGGGCCGTCCACCGCAACGGCCGAGCGGATACATGCACACTGGGACGAGGGTTTCCGGCGCGCGCCCAGGGGCGCATCCACGATCTGGGGGCATCACCGAGATCCTGCCCAAGGCAGCGCCGGCGATGAAGGCGAAGCTCCATGCCTCCTAGATGATCAATTCCAAGGGGTCAGTGGTCGTATGCCAGGAGTGATCGTCTGACGGCTTGGCCTGTGTGGTCGTTGTGCCAGATCGCTGTGGTCATCGCCAACAGGCGTTGTAGGACCCGGGCGAGGACTCCTTGTGGGGTGTGTCCGCCGTGCTGTTCGAGGTCGAGCTGGCCTTTGAGGGTGTCGAAGATTGACTCGACGGTCTGGCGCAGCGGTTTGAAGAACCGGCCGCCGGCTCGTTCGGGTTCGCCCTTGCGGGCACGGCGCAACAGCTGGATGCCACGCTCGGCGATGTCGGCCTCGAACTCGCGGCCGAAGTAGTTCTTGTCCGCCAACAGGATCTGCCCTGGCCGAGACGCCGCCAAGGTGGGGTCGTCGTGCAGCAGGTCGAGCAGGACCTGACGTTCGTCGGCTTTGGCGCCGGTGAGCGCGTACCCGATGGGCAGGCCGTGCAAGGTCGCGACCAGGTGTAGGCGTAGACCCCAGAAGAACCTGGAATGGCTTGCGCAGTAACCGTATTCGGCCCAACCAGCCAGGTCTGAGCGTTTGACTGTCTCACGGGAACGAGAGCACTCCACAGGTGTGGAGTCCACGACCCACACGTCGTCGGTCCAGACGCTGGTGTCACGGGCCAAGGCCCCGATCAGCCAGTTCAGTGTGTAGGCCAGGAGGCGCAGCCGCTTGTTGTACCCCGGCTGTTTGGGCAGATACGGGAACAGGTGACGCAGGTGCTCGTGGGCGAACCGGAGCCACCGGGCCTCGCTGGTGTATCCGAGTAGTGCCTGCATCACCGACAGCGTCACCATCTCGGCGTCGGAGATCTTCGGGGCGAAACCCACCTTGGGGCGCCAGGGAACCCGATGCGGGTTGTCCTTGAGCCAGTCATCGGTGTGGACATACAGTGCGGTTGCAAGGGTGTCCAGGTCAGCCTCCACGACGAGCCTCCGGGTTCAGCGTTGGGTGAGAACGCTGATTCTGGGCACCCTTCAAGCATTGCGGAGCACGACACGCCAGCCGTACCCCTTGGAATTAGTCATCTAGGGACGGGCCACGGTCGACAAGTGACTACCGGATCTGAAGAGCGGGTGGCTTGCCGGATGCCCCGCTGGCCTACCCCCTGCGAACTACCCGGTAGATCGTCTCCGATGTCGGTGCCAGACGCGGCACATCATTCCAGCCGATCTCGCCGATCTCGTCTGCCTTCTTGGAGATGGCGCTCTTCACCTCAGCAACGTCGACCTCGTCATCGAAGAAGGCGATCGACAGACCGTTCCCTGATACGGGATCAACCAGGTGGTAAGCGTCCAGCACGCCAGGGTGAGCAGGTGACGATGGGGTCAGTGGCAATATCGGGAAAGTGCCTTCGGCGAAGTGTGGTCGTTGCGATGCTTGGAGGGCCACAAAGGCCGCATAACAAGGGCGGCGAGGAGATCTCCCCGGGTGACTCCCCGGCGTAGAGATCCGGCACACAAGGGGCCAAAGAAGTCCCCTTGTGTGTCTCTCTTCGTGGAAGTGATCTCGCTACGCGTCTTCGTGGCCGTGCCACGGGGTCTCCTGTGTCAGCCCGTACCAGCTCTGCCACATAACCCACATAACCCCCAGAAGGAAACGTGCTCGCGTCGCCACCCGACAGCGTCGATAGAACCATCGCCCTGGGCATGGGCGACGTCGTCGCCGACCAATGTGCAACGTCGTGATCGTGACCCTCGTCGTCTCCACGGTGCCGCACCTTGACCGTCGACACGGCACTGCGCTTTATGGACTCTTGGCGGCGGATCGCCCGGACAGATACTTGACTCCCAGCGAAGACGTAGCCGTCGAGCTGTCGATGCCCTGGCCGTTGTCCCCCTGGGCTCGCCAAGGCGCAGGCTGAAAGTGGCCCAAGTTAGGCCCCCGGACAGTTCGCTGCTCGCTTCGGCGGAACCGGTGGTTCTGCCCCTGTCTGGGTCAGCGGCATCCGAAGGGGTTTGGTTCGGTTCAGTGCACCGCGGGCGCCGCTGTGCCCAGTTCGGCGGTCGCCATCTTTGTGCGGATCCACGGCACCAGCGCCAACAGGATGCCGGCCACAACGAGGGTGATGATCGCGTTCACCAGGTAGTAGGTGGAGTCGGAGAGGCCGCCCAGGGCTTGGATGAGCTGGGCCGCCAGGGCCTGACCGGCCGCGCTGCCCAGGAACCACAGGGCCATCGCCTGGCTGGCGAACGCCTTGGGCGCCAGTCGGGTGGTGGCGGACAGACCAACCGGGGAGATGCAGAGTTCGGCCACGGTCTGCATCACGAACACGCTGCCGAGGATGTAGACGGGCGCAATGTTGCCCTTGAACGTGGCGAAGGCCCACGACAGGGCTAGCGCCGATATCCCGATGAGCGTGACGCCGAGCACGAACTTCATCGGGGTCGAGGGGAACCGTCCCGCACGCCGCGTCCAGATCCAGCCGGCGATGGGCGCCAACACCACGATGGCGAGCGGGTTGATCGATTGGAACCACTCCGGGTTGACGTGGATACCGGCGGTCTGGGTGACCGTGTGAACGGAGGCGAAGAGGGCCATTTTGCCGGCGGCCTGCCCGAAGTTCATCCAGAAGAGCATGGCGCCGATCCAGAGCGGCAGGTACGCGAGCAGGTGCGACTTCTCCTGCTTTTCGACCTTCGGGCTGCGGAACATCATGGTGAAGTAGGCGATCGGGGCAAGCAGCGCGACGATCGAGATGGCGTCGATGACCTGCTCGAGAATCGAGTCGCGCCACAGGCCGGCCAGCACCACGACCAGCGCGCAGGCGACCAGGGCCCCGACGGCCAGGGCGCCCACTTTCGCCCGTTCCGCACTGGTGAGGGGGTTGGGCACGTCATCGACGTGGGGCCCGAGCGCCTTGCGACCCTTGACGAACCACACGACCGCGACGGCCATGCCGACAGCGGCGGCGGAGAAGCCGGCGTGGAAGCCGTAGCTGGCACGCAGCCAGGCGACGACCAGAGGTGAGAAGAAGGCGCCGATGTTGATCGACATGTAGAAGATCGAGAAGCCCGCGTCACGTCTGGGGTCATCGCTGCTGTACTGCATGCCCACCATCGTGGAGATGTTGGGCTTGAGCAGGCCTGTGCCGAAGGCGACGAGAGCGATGCCTAGCCAGGCGGTCGCTGAGGCCGGGATCGACAGGCAGATGTGCCCCGACATGATGACCAGGGCGCCATAGAGCGTCGAACGCCTGGGCCCGAACATACGGTCGGCCGTGAACCCGCCGACGATCGAGAGCAGGTAGACCGAAGCCCCGTAGATGGTGACCACGGCGACGCCGGTCGTCTTGTTGATACCCAGGCCGCCGTCGGCCGTCTTCGCGATCAGGAAGTAGAGCAGGATGGCGCGCATCCCGTAGTAGGAGAAGCGCTCCCACAGCTCGACAAAGAACAGGGTCGCTAAACCCTTGGGCTGGCCGAAGAAGGCGCGGTCACCCCCGTCCTTGCCTTCGTGGATGCTGCGGGGGGGTGCGGCGATGCTCACGGGTCCTCCTGGTCGTCATTGATCAGGTTCTGGTTTATCACTCTCGACCGGGCAGCACTGGCGGCCTCGGCTGACCCCCGACGACATTGCGCAGGGTGCGTTAAAACGGTACGGCGTTGCTGTTTGATAGATCGGGACCTTGGTCCCCGTTGCTCGTCTCTTTTCAGCCTTAACGCACATCCATCTCAGAAAGGGGCCTTCCAAGAGCAAATATTCGGAAGTTGCCAGCGACAAGGCTGAACGGCCGAATGATGTTCGGCCGCTTGTCGATGAGAGGGACCGCCGCATCCTGCAGGTGCTAGCCGTGAAGGCGCGATTGTCCAACAACGGACTAGCAGAGCGCGCGGTGTAGAAGCCTTTGATCACGCCGCTGGCCACCATCGACGCCGAGGCCGTGGGGCACCCACTGGAGGCGCCCCCTCGACCCGACTAGAGGTCGATACCCGAAATGTCATACATTCGTTCGACAAAGGCTGGCATCCATGACCGAAGTGCAGAATGTCTTCTTTGTCGCCGGGGGCCAGGACTTCTTTGTGCGTGTGGCTACCCGAGATATAGCGGCTCTTCAGACTAAAGCGCCGACCGAGGCACCCGAGGCGCCCCGCCTCGCCGCCACCATCGAGGCCTGGTGGCCGGCCATCGAAGCAGGCATCCTGACGGGTACTCGAACTCGAGGTCGGAGGGCTAAGACCGACTGGCAAAGCATCAGGGCCGCAATACGGTGGGCGTGTACCCGCGTGCGCCGTGAGGTGCTGATCGATCGAGCGGAGGTGAGAGACCTTTGCCGCCGCCTTGTCGCAGCAGGGCGGTTGAAGCTGATACCTGTTGACGAGGACGACTTGCCCCATTGTTTGTGAGGTCAGGTGTTCACGTCGGGAGGGGTCGTGATGCAGTTCATCGGTGGTGGTTCACAGCAGAACTACGTGGAGCGGACTCGGGGTTTGGACCCGTCGCGGTGTCTCGCCGCGGGGATCGATGTTGGGAAGTACGAGGCGTTGTGTCTGGTCGCTGATCATCATGGTGAGATCGTTGGCGAACCGCTGACGTTTCCGCTGACTGAGCCGGGGGTGCGGGCTCTCGAGGCCCTGTTCGCGTCGGCTGCCACTGCCCGTGATGCGGTCCGGGTCCGGGTCGGGGTCGAGACCGCCGGGCATTACCACCGCACTGTGGTGGCGCGGCTGGTTGCGGCCGGCCACGATGTCGTCGAACTCAACCCTGCTCACGTGAAGGCGGCCCGTACCCAGCAGGGCTCACGCCGGCTCAAGACCGATCTTCGTGATGCTGCCGCGATCGTGGACCTGGTCATCCGGGGAAGTGGACGGGCGCCACAGCAGCGCACCGACGCCCTGGTCGAGCAGCTGGTCTGGGTCGGGGTGCGCCGTCGTCGGGTCCTGGCGCGCACCGCGTTGTCTAATCAGCTGCTGGGGACGTTGGACCTGATCTTCCCTGGCTTGGATGGCTGCTTTGATGATCTGCTAGGCAGCAAGGTGGGCCCAGTTCTGTTGCATGACCTTGCCGATCCTGGGCGGTTGCATAGGCTTGGCGTCGCAGGCTTGCAGGCGTTCACTGCACGCCGAGGAGTGCGGTTGCAACGGCGTAAGGCCGAGCAGCTTCACCAGGCCGCCGCGGATGCGCTGCGTCTACCGGCAGCCGAAAGGTCATGCCGGGCAATGGTTCTGGCCGCCGATCTGGCTGTTCTGGACTTGCTCAACAACCAGATCGACCAGGCCGAAAAGCACCTGGCTGCGGTTCTGCCCGATACCCCAGCGGGGGTGCTGACCAGTCTTCCCGGTGTCGGTGTGGTGCGTGCCTCGAACTACGGCGCGGCCCTGGGCGACCCGGCCCGTTTCGCCAATGCCGATCGGGCCTACCGTGCCTCGGGGCTTGTCCCGGCCTCATACGAGTCCGCCGGTCGGACCCGACCCGGCCAGGGCATCAGCCGCGAGGGCAACGCTGAACTGCGTACGGCGATCATCGAGCTTGGGCGTGGGCTGGCCCAACGCGACCCCGACTTTGCCCGCTACCGTGCCAGCGTCGGGGCACGGATGAAGCCGTTGATGGCCGCGATCGCGGTCGGACACCGCGCCCACCGGCTCGCCTTCGCGCTCATGCGCAGTGGTGAGCCCTACGACCCCGCCCGGCTCGTCGAGTCGGTAGCGACCAACGGTGAAAGGAGAACCATGAAGGCGGGCAGGCCCGTCAAGAAAAACAGCCGCGAGGCGGCTTGCCGGCACGACGTGACCCACCCACCAGTGACCACCGTCCCGCGATCCAGCCCAGCACGCAAGACTCTGACCCGGACCTGACTCGCTCGGTGGCGGGGACCCGGACCAACGTCGACGAAGCTATGCAGCGCGACCGGACAAGATACCTGTTGCCCGGCCCTGACTGCGTTCCTAGCAAGACGCCGGGTCCCTCCCACTGAGCGAGTGCGACCACGTTGCCTGAGCCGCCACACCAAGGTGAGCACGCGTGATCAGCCTGCACCGCCGGGAAGCCACCACACAGTCACCCGATAAGGGACCAGACGCCGGCACGCCGCGCGCCACAACAACTATGCCCAGACACCCCTTGACAACAACACCCCGTTGCTAGGGGCAGCCTGATCCGGGAGGTGCCGGGGAAGGTGGCAAGCGGCCCCCTATGTAGCCGGGACGTGCCAGCACCGTCAGATAGTGCGGGTCCGGCGAGCAAGACGAAGAGGTGTACGAGAGGAACCGGTGCTTGAAGCCTCCTAATGGCCCACCAGCTCGAATCTGACGGATCTGAGCTGGGTGCGGTGCGTATCCGCTGCCCGCGGCGACGTGGGCAGCGGGGAACTCTCGGCCGGATGTACGGGTTTCCGGTCGGGAGGCCACGGTGAAGTGCTGCGGGGTAGCCGTGGCGATGCCGCGGGGGTAGAGCCGGGCGCCTCCTTCGACGAGCGAACGATCAGTGAACACGGGAACCGTTCCGGTCCCGCCCGAGTCGCGCATTCCGGCGCGGTTAGGGCTGGGTCCACCGTCGACAGATCGGGTCGGAGCGGGGCGGAGCCGCCGTAGTAGTCCGAGTCCGGGAAAGCCGGTCACATGGCCAAGGGCGGCAGCGAGATCAGCAAGGAGGGAACTGTAATGTCCGAAGACACCGTGGTGAACACCGCGGTCACGTGGCTCGACCCTGATTGGGCCGAACTGCGGGTACGGAAGATGCAGACTAAGTTGCACCAATGGGCGGCGGCCGATCCTGACCGCCGCTTTGATGACCTGTTCAACCTGGTGCACGACCCCGCAACGCTGAGTTTGGCGTTCGCACGGGTCGCGGGCAACGCTGGCGCCCATACCCCCGGCGTGGACAGAATGACCGTCCGCGCTATCGGGGACGATGTGGGTATTGAGGCGTTCCTGGCAGACATCCGTTCCAAAGTAAAGGCGCAGGTGTTTCACCCGCTGCCGGTGCGAGAGCGGATGATCCCCAAGACGGGCGGGAAACTGCGACGTCTGGGGATCCCGACCATTACCGATCGGGTCGTCCAGGCTGCGCTGAAGTTGGTCCTGGAGCCAATCTTCGAGGCGGACTTTCGTCCGTGCTCGTACGGTTTCCGGCCCAACCGGCGAGCACACGACGCCATCGCCGAGATCCACCATCACGGCACCCAAGGTTATCGTTGGGTGCTCGATGCTGACATCGAGGCGTGCTTTGACCGGATCGACCACACGGCCCTGTTGGACCGAGTTCGAGCCCGGATCAAAGACAAGCGCGTGTTGACCCTGGTGAAGGCGTTCCTGAAGTCCGGGATCATGACCGAGCTCGGCAACTTTGAGGACACCGACACCGGCACTCCGCAAGGCGGGATCCTCTCACCACTGCTGGCCAACGTCGCCCTGTCGGTGCTTGATGAGCACTTCGACGCTCAATGGCGATCATGGAGCCGGCGGCACCGCATCACCCGACGGAGCAAGGGGCTGGGTACCTGGCGGCTGGTCCGCTACGCGGACGACTTCGTTGTCCTGGTCAACGGCACCCGAGGCAACGTCGAACAGGTGCGGGAAGAGGCGGCCGCCGTGCTCGAACCGATGGGTCTTCGTCTCTCTGAGGCCAAGACCCAGATCGTGCACATGCAGGACGGGTTCAACTTCCTCGGCTTCCGCATCGTGTGGAAGCGCAAGCGGGGAACACAAAAGTGGCATGTCTACACGTTCATCGCGGACAAGCCAGTCCAGTCGTTGAAGCGCAAGATCAAGGCACTGACCCGCAGGTTGTCCCATGCCGACTACAGGGCCACGCTCATCCGGATCAACCAGATCCAGCGTGGCTGGGCCAACTACTTCAGGCATGCGGTGGCCAAGCACACCTTCGACCGCCTCCAGGACTTCATCTGGTGGCGGGTCGTGAACTGGGTGATGCGCCGTCACCACATGCATTGGAAGGCCCTGAGTCGACGGCTACGCGGCCCGAAAGGCTGGCGGCCGATCGTCTTGGAGGGGATCGAACTGTTCAACCTCGGCTCGGTTAGCGTGACCCGCTACCGATTTCGGGGCAACCACATCCCCTCGCCTTGGACGGCACCAGCCATCACACCCGCGGCATGACCTCGTGGAGAGCCGGATGCGGTGAGAGTCGCACGTCCGGTTCGGCGGGCGGCCTGGGGAAACGGACCCCGAGTGATCGGGACACCGCGCCCCAGGTCGACCCAACCAGCACCGGCGGGCCTCAGCCACGAGAAGCACGTTGCCCTCTCCTGCCACGGATCCAGGGGTGACGGTGACGATTTCCTTCGCAGTCGGGAATCACTCGCACGGGATCGCAAGGACTTCCCCGCCGGCATCCGAATCGAGGCGTCTTGAGGCCTCGCTCAGCGATCCTTTGCGGACATCCGTGGACCGGGGTGGGCCCGATTGCCCAATCTCGCCGGCGGCCGGGGCAGGCCGTGTCACGCGCAGAGACCCACCACCGAATTTCGGGGTGCATAACCATGCATAGACGCGACCCGGCCACTACCGGATGTCTGCAGGGATCCGCCCGCTCGCGAGGTGAGTCTTACCGGCAGCCGCCTGTCGCCCACCCTGGGGTAGGCATCACAGCGCCCAGGCCGAGCGTCAACCAAACCGGGGGCAGACTCAACGGACATAATTCTCAGCGTGTCCGATACTCGACCCCGCCACCACCAGCCGCTGAACCGGTGGCTGCTGCTTCAGCCACCGGTGTGGGTGGCATACCTGTGGTGGGCTCTCCTGGTCGCGTCGGTAATCGCGAGTATGGCCGGTGACCCGGTGACCGTCTGCACGGTCGCACAACCGTGCCATCCCGATGCTGGCTTCCCCATGGTCGTCGCCCTCGTCGGCATCGCCGCCGTCGCCTTCTGGTGGGCACCCGTCGCTGCCCTGCTCGCAGGTCTTGCTTACGCCGTCCTGAGTGTCTTGTTCGACCCGAGTATTCCGGGCCAGTTGGTCGGCGTCGCCGTTGGTGCCGCATCCCTGGGCGTTCTCGCTATCTTGCGGGCCCTGCGGGTCAAGCAGGCCCAGTTCGCTGATACTGCAGCCGAAGCCGACCTGGGGGCTGATGCTCTCAAGGTCCGTGAGACCCGACGGGTGCGCCCGCGTGGGTGGGCGGCCGCGGCGGCCCCAGCCATCGGCATCGCAGGTCTGCTCCTTGTCGCGGGCTCGCTCATCGGCTATCAGAACCAGACCAGCGCAGAGCAGGCGCACGTGGACCGCGCCCAGCAGGTGCAGGCACACGTGGCCACGCATGCCGACGGGGACTACCGGCAGGTGTTCGTCGTGGAGAACGGACCCCAGGCGGGCGAGCGGGTGCCCATCGAAGTGACCGAGGAACTCGACCTCGGGAGCGAGCGGGTTCTCCTGCTCGACCCGCAAGACCCGTCGTGGGTGCGACTGACCAGCGAGCCGCAGGGGTACACCAACTGGTTCGGGTGGGCCACGCTCGGGGGCTTCGCTGCCGCATGGTCCGCCGGGCACCTTCTGTCCAGAACCAGGGCCGCCCGCCAGGACGATCCACCGGTCCTCCACCGTGTTCGGGCCATGGGTGACGGCAGGGCCGAGCTCACCCTCGCGGGCAGCACTGAGCCCATCGCGACCGTGTGGCTTGGGACCGGAGGCGCCTCCGCCCTGGCAGGAGGCGGCAGGGTGCCCGCACTCGTCGCCGGCCCGGTAGCTGACGGCGGCTGGGTGAGCATCACGACGGAGGCCGGTTCGCTGCCAGTCGTAGGGCCCTTGCGTGCCATGCACCGTTGGCGCGAATTGGGCATCGGAACGGACGCGCTCGGCACTCGCGCAGCGGCTACCCTCGACCGGACCCGCGGCGCCGGTGCTGCCCTCCGACCGATCTTCTTCGTGGCATTCGGCTGCTTTCTTCTGTGGTTCTCCCTCGGGCAGATCGGCCCGACGTGGAACGCCGCTCGCGGACTAGGCGCCCCAGGCAGCTTCACGGTCATGACTGAAGACTGCAGCGGTAAGGGTCCATGCCACCACTACGGCAACTTCGCCAGCAACGACGGCCGACACTCCTTCAACGACGTCGAGATCGTGGGCGACTCCGCAGACGTCGGCTCGTCCATCCGGGCCCTGTACGAAGGCAACGGCGAAACCCCTGACACAGTCTTCGCTCCCCGGTGGAAAGGGTTCATCGAGAACGGCTTCTACGTCGCCATCGGACTTGGCTTCGTCCTCGAACCACTCGGACGCTCGCTGGGAGCTTTCCTGCTGCGCCGACGGCCCCCGAGCGGTCGACACTCCCGAGGCGGCTGGTGACGTCACAGTGGGCAACCACCTGATCC
>JACMPC010000072.1 GCA_014377705.1 Dermatophilaceae bacterium | reverse complement strand
GTAGCTGACCGGTTCGAGCGGCTTGCTGCCGAGCTTGTAGACCGCGACCGCGTTGGCCCGGCCGAGGCTGACCAGCAGCCGACCGCCCTGGATCGCGAGCCCGTTGGGGGCGTAGCCGACCTTCGAGCCTCGCCACGGCTGGGTCGCGATCGTCTGGACGACATCCCCCTTGGTGGTGTCAACCACAGAGACGGTGTCGTCGTTGGTGTTGGTGACGTAGAGGGCACGTCCTTTGGCGTAAAGGGCGGTCGGGTGCAGCCCGACCTTGATCGAGCCGACGTCGGCACCGGTCTTCGTCGGATCGATGACGCTCAGGGTCCCGGTGGTGGAGGTGCCGCGATATCCGTCAGCGACGACAGCGGTGCCGTAGGAGTCCATCGTGCTCTCACCGTTCCGGGCCGGACGCCCGCCCTCGTTGCTGACGTACAACGTGTCACCGATGAATCGCACCTGACGCGGCGCGACCCCAACCTTCCAGGTCCGGGCAATCGTGCCGGCAGCCGGGTCGATCGCGACGACGGCGTCCTGGCCGTTGGCGGCGGCGAAGAGGGTGCCGTCGGCGGCGAAGGTCAGCCCGGCCGTGAGCGCCTTCTTGCCGTCGACCGTCGGGATAGGGATCTTGGTGCCCGTCGTCAGCGAGCCGTCGGCATTGACCGGAAACCGGGTGATGCCCGTGGCGTTCGGCATGAAAAGGAACTTGCCATCCGGGGAGTACGCGGGACCTTCCTGACCGACGGTGTTGTCCGACAGCCTGAGGTTGACGCCGGCGGCGGTGCCAGCGCGCCAGATCAACTGGTACGTCTTGAGGTCGTAGACCTGCAACGAGACCGATCGGTCGTTGGAGGTGGCGGCCAGGAAGCGGCCGTCGGGGCTGACGGTGGAGCCCATGATCTTCCCGTACGGCGTGGAGAGTCGGTCGCCGAGGGGCTTCAGGATCTGGTTGGAGGAGATCTGGAGACCGTCGGCGTACTCGGTGCCGACCTTGTTCTCTCCGAAGATCGTGGTGTTGCCGAATGCGGTGCCCGCGCCGACGACCGCGAGCGCGGTGGTTCCGATGACGAGGAGCTTGATCCTGTTCTTGACGAGGTGCCCGAATCGGACGCCTCGAACGCGTGTGCGTTGACGGACGACGTTCATGTGGGTGTTCCCTTCTCAGAGGTGGTCGAGCAGGTCGACGTAGCCGTCGAACTGCCAGAGGGGGTTAGGTACATCGCCGGTAGCGGTGCGTAGCTGAAATGAGCCGTTCACATCCTTCGGTCCGTCTCCATCGGCGACGTATCGCCCTTCCGCGGCGACGTCCAGCTGGTAGATCGCCGAGCCTGTGGCTGTTGCGCCCGGCAGGTGCCAGGTCACGACGCAGCGCCAATCGTTGCCGGGGCCGTGGTCGGCGACTCGCGATCCGGCCTTGTCGCAGGTCGCGCTGGTGGCAAGCTGCGTCTCGGTGACCGGGGGTCGATGCAGCTGCTCGGTCTGCAGCACGTAGAGGTGGGCGAACGCGGTCGACAACGAGCGCTCGAGCTTGCCCTTCTCGATGCCGGTCCCGCTGGCGGGGGTGATGGCGCTGAGGACCAGCGTGGTGGCCCCCACCAGCAGAGCCAGCGGCAGCGCCGCGGCGACGAGCGTGCGCCGACCCGCACCGTCGTTGGAGAGGTCGGTGAAGTCGCGACGCACGAACAGCACGTACGCCAGTCCGGTCGCGACCGCGGCCCAGACGAGGCTGACCAGGATCCCGATCAGCAGCGGACTGAGGTGTGCGGGATCGGTGTAGAGCCCGCGCCACGCCTGGAAGGCGTTGCTGGGCAGCGCGAGCCTGACCGCGACCGGCACCGGCAGCATCAGCACCAGGTCCATCGCCAGGGCCAGCACCGCGGGGACGAGCAGCCCCATCGGGGACCGGCCGAGCACCACCGAGCCGAGCAGTCCGACGGAGGCGAAGGCCAGCGTGGGCGCGAGCACACACAACCAGGTCAGCAACACTGTTCGCGCCGCTGCCGCGGGAGCCAGGTTGTGCCCGTCAAGACCGACCAGCGGATGGTTGCCGACGGCTGCCAGGCCGCCGACGATGCTGGACCCCATCAGGAGTACGACCAGCAGGACGATGATGGTCAGGCTGGCCAGAGCCTTCGCCACGAATATCCGCCGCGGTGAGCGCACCGCGACCAGCAGGTGCCGCCAGGTGCCCAACCTGTCCTCAGCCGCGAAGACGTCGCCGGCGACCAGTGACACCAGCAACGGCAGACCCCAGCTGCAGGCGAAGGCGAGGACCACCAGCGAGCCGGCCCATCCAGTGGTGTGCATCCAACGGCCGAAGACGGTGTCGGTCGGCAAGGCGCTCTGCTGGCTGATGACCGCGACGAAGCCGGCGGGAACGACGAGGCAGACCAGCAGCACGCACCGGATCCGGCCCTGGGCGAGCAGCTTGACGAGCTCGAAACGGTAGGCGGGCAGGAGTAGTGGGGCCCGAATCAGCTCAACGGTCGGCGCAACGGTGGCGGTCACTGCGCCGGCTCCTGGTCCGCCTGCTGGTCCGCCTCTGTGCCGGTGAGGGCGAGGAACGCGGCCTCGAGCGGCGAGATGACCGGGGTGAGCTCGCGCACGCCGACACCGGCTTCGACGAGCCGGACGACGAGGTCCTCGAGTGCAAGCACCGAACCGCGGACGATCAGGGGGTCGCCAACCTCGAGCACCCGGAGGCCGCGTGTGCCTGCCGCGACGGTCGCGGCCCTGGTCGCCTCCGAGGTGGACACCCGGTAGTCGAGCTCGCCGCTCTCGACGGCCAGCTTTGCCAGCGGTCCGCTGAACACGACCCGGCCGGTGGCAAG
>JACMPC010000071.1 GCA_014377705.1 Dermatophilaceae bacterium | reverse complement strand
TCAAGGCGCACAGCAGCGCTTCACATCCAGCATGGCTGCCCCAAAACGTCCACCCCCAACGGCCAGGCCAATACCTGGAACCAGCACACCCAACAACCAGCGGCTTGACATCTAAGACCATGGGATGTCTAGGTACCGTGCCCGCCCGGCCGTTCGGGAGTCATGCGTACCCCGACGCTCAATCTGGATCGCGCCAAGGAATAGCAGGTCGGTGGGCGCGGTCGGCAGGCCTTTGGCCGGCGGCGCGGCGTTGTGAGAACCTGAGGGGCGTGCCGCTCGACCCGTACCGCCGCGTCCTGTCCTTCCCCGCGATGCGACAGGCCCTGATTCTCGGGATACTGGTGCGCATCCCGATCTTCGCCGGCGGTGTCCTGCTCACCCTGCACGTTGTCCAGACTCTCCACCGTGACTACGGCGCCGCCGGCCTGGTGACGGCTGCGGCAACCGTCTGTATCGCGGTGAGCGGGCCATGGCGAGGCAAGCTGCTGGACACCCGGGGTCTGCGCCGGGTGGTCCTTCCATCGCTGATCGTGACGGCGATCTGCTGGTCCGTCGCGCCCTTTGTGGACTACCTCCCGCTGCTGGTGCTCGCGGCCCTCGCCGGTCTGTTCGTCGTGCCGACCTTCTCGATCATCCGGCAGGCCGTCATGGCGGCCGTCCCCGACAGTGACCGGCGAACGGCGCTGTCGCTGGACGCGGTCGCCGTCGAGGTGTCCTTCATGGTCGGCCCGCTCCTCGGCGTCTGGGCGGCGACCATCTGGCCGACCGCGTGGGTACTGTTCACCGTGGAGATGTTCGGTGTTGTGGCTGGCATCGGGCTGTGGCTGGTCAACCCGGTCATGCATGCTGATCCTGCTGATCCTGCTGATCCTGCTGATCCTGCTGATCCTGCTGATCCTGCTGATCCTGCTGATCCTGCTGATCCTGCTGATCATGGCGACAGGGGTAGCGCCGCCGATGCGGACAGTGACGGGCCGCTGCCCCGCAGTGCCTGGTTCCGTCCGCAGTTTCTGGCCATGTGCGCAGCCGCGGCCGCCAGCACGATCGTCCTGTCCGGATGCGACATCGCCTTTGTCGCGGCCCTGCGCGAGTTCGACGCCGTCTCCCTGATCGGCCCGGTGCTGGCGCTCTGGGGTCTGGGGTCGGTGATCGGGGGTCTCGGCTACGGCCTGCTGCGGCGGTCAATCTCGGCGTTCCAGCTCCTGGGCGGCCTCAGCCTGGCGACCTTACCGCTCGCCCTCGCTCCCAGTGTCTGGCCTCTCGCCGCGCTGGGTTTCGTCGCTGGTCTGCTCTGTGCGCCGACGATCACCGCCACGGTTGACCAGCTGAGCAGGGTGGTGCCCGACGCGGCCAGGGGAGAGGCGATCGGCTGGCACGGTTCGGCGATGACCGCCGGCTCGGCGCTCGGTGCTCCGGTGGCCGGTCTGGCGATCGATCAGTGGGGGTGGGGCGGTGGCTTCGTCAGCGTCTCCCTCGCGGGTCTGGCCGTAGCCCTGGCGGGTGCCGGCGCGACCGAGGGCTACCGCCGTTCGCGGCGTCGGGCGGCCGCTCGCCCGGTACCGGTCGGTGATCCGGTGACCGAGTGATCCGAGTGAGCCATGGGCGGGAATGCCGGGAGCAACGCCCGTCGCACCAGGATTGGCAGTCCGGGCTCTCTCGCTGGTAACCTTGCAGATCGACCGGCTGTGCCGTCAAGAAGCTTCGCCTCACGGTGGTGCTCTCGCAATGGTGGCGCAGCGTGCAAGAGAAGCCTTCAGCACATCGCTTCCACCCGCGTCGGCACGCTCGCAGTTCGCTGCAGTTACAGCCGCCGGGTTCCAGGTCCGCCCGGCTGAGGCGTCGCACCGCTGGTGTGCCGCGTCAGACGTGCAGCGTGTGGCGCCTGCCCCGGCACCCGTCATACGCGGCGGTTTGGTTGGATGCTCTGTTTTCGAAGCTCCTCGCGCACCACGATGGCGAGGGGCTTTTCTCGTCTTCAGGGGTCACCCTTGACGGACAACCCTGTCCACCTTGGACGGACAACAGAGGAGATCCACTATCAGCGAGCCTCGTATCAACGATCGAATCCGGGTTCCGGAAGTGCGTTTGGTTGGTCCCAATGGTGAGCAGGTCGGCATCGTGCGTGTCGAGGACGCTTTGCGTCTGGCTGCCGAGTCGGACCTCGACCTCGTTGAGGTCGCCCCGATGGCCAAGCCTCCGGTCGCCAAGCTCATGGACTTCGGCAAGTTCAAGTACGAAGCAGCCATCAAGGAGCGGGAAGCCCGCAAGAACCAGGTCAACACGGTCATCAAGGAGATCAAGTTCCGTCCGAAGATCGACCCCCATGACTACGCCACCAAGAAGGGTCACGTCGAGCGGTTCCTCAAGGCCGGGGACAAGGTCAAGGTGACGATCATGTTCCGCGGACGGGAGCAGTCCCGGCCCGAGCTCGGATACCGCTTGCTGCAGCGTCTGGCCGCGGACATCGGTGACCTTGGCTTCGTGGAGAGCACCCCCAAGCAGGACGGCCGCAACATGATCATGGTGATCGGGCCGACGAAGAAGAAGGCCGAGGCGAAGGCCGAACAGCGTCGCAAGCGCGAGGACGGCGCCGCGGCTGCCGCGGCCGCGCACGAGGCATCGGCTGCAGCCACCACCGCCGGTCCCGCTGCGGACACCATCGCTGAGGCGGCTGTGAACGCTCCCGCCGAGGCGGCCGTGAACGTTCCTGCTGAGGTAGAGGCCGCAACGACCACCGAGTAGTACCTCTGATTTTTGACAGCTTGACGACAGAACCCCGTGGGTCCGGTTGGACCCGCACGACTGAAGGAGATCGGCACCATGCCGAAGATGAAGACCCACAGCGGCGCCAAGAAGCGCTTCCGCCTCACGGGCACCGGCAAGGTCATGCGTGAGCAGGCCGGTGGTCGCCACCTGCTTGAGCACAAGTCTTCGAAGAAGACCCGCTCGATCGCGAACGACGTGCAGCTGAACAAGCCTCAGGCCAAGAAGATCAAGAAGCTTCTCGGCAAATAGACCGGCACCTCTGAAACACACATTCGTCGTACGAAAATCAAGGCAAGGAGTCTCACGTGGCACGCGTGAAGCGGGCAGTAAACGCCCATAAGAAGCGCCGGGTAGTTCTCGAGCGCGCCAGCGGCTATCGCGGACAGCGTTCGCGTCTGTACCGCAAGGCCAAGGAGCAGGTCACTCACTCTCTCGGGTACGCCTACCGTGACCGTCGCGCTCGCAAGGGTGACTTCCGTCGCCTCTGGATCCAGCGGATCAACGCCGGAGCCCGCGCCAACGGTATGACCTACAACCGATTCATCCAGGGTCTGAAAGTTGCCGAGGTTGAGGTCGACCGCAGGATGCTAGCCGAGTTGGCTGTCAACGACGCAGCGGCCTTTGCCGCTCTTGTTGAGATCTCGCGGTCCCATGCTCCGTCGCAGGCTGTGGCCGACGCCACCGTCTGAGTCATCCCTCGTCTGGGTCTCGCCTCCATTGGGCGCCGGCTCGACGCCCTGCCGCTCTCCTGATCAACAGATGGTGACCACCCGATGCGGTTCATCAGATGCTGACTAATACCGGTTCCGACCGGGTCAGGTCAGTGCGGGCGTTGAGCCGGCGCACTGTGCGTGATCGGGAGCGTCTGTTCGTGGCCGAGGGTCCGCAGGCTGTCCGCGAGGTCGTCGCGCTCCGGCCTGACGTGGTGCAGGACCTGTATTTCGAGGCGCAGGCGGCAGCGCGTCAGGCGACCGTGCTGGACGCGGCTCGGGCGGCCAATCTGTCCGTCCGTGAGGTCAGCCACGAGGTCCTCGGTGCCATGAGCGACACGAAAGTCCCGCAGGGGATCATCGCGGTCTGTCGACCGGTCGATGTGGATCTTGACACGGTGCTGGATGCGCGCCCCGGGTTCGTGGTCATCCTGGCCAATGTGCGTGACCCCGGCAACGCCGGCACCGTGATCCGTGGTGCGGATGCCGCGGGAGCCGACGCCGTACTGCTCAGCGACTCCAGTGTCGACATCTACAACCCCAAAGTGGTCCGGTCCAGTGTCGGATCGCTGTTCCACCTGCCGGTGGTGACCGGGGAGCCCATCGCAACTGTGCTGGACCGGGTTCGCGCCGCCGGCCTGTTGCTCATGGCGGCCGATGGCGGCGGCGACACCCTCCTGGGCGACGTCGGCAGTGACACGCTGGCCAGGCCTCACGCGTGGGTGATGGGCAACGAGGCCTGGGGCCTTGAACCTGACGTCAGGGCGGCCTGTGACCGCGTGGTTCGGGTCCCGATCTACGGCAAAGCCGAGTCGCTGAACCTTGCCATGGCGGCAACTCTTTGTTTATACCAGTCGGCTGGTGTGCAGAAACGCTCCGAAATTCGCTAGGGTTTACGGATGGGACAAGGGGGCAACGAATCGGCTGCCGAACTTTCCGCTGGGTGGTTCGCTGAAGTTTTCGACCACCATCCCGACGGATTGCTGGTCGCTGACGACCAGGGGCTCCTCGTCTACGTCAACCCAAGAGCCGCCCGCATCGTAGGAATCGCCGTGCCCGAGTTGCTGGGCCAGGACATCCGCAAGGCAATTCCCTTGCAGGAGTACGACGGTCGCCCCTGGTGGGACTGCACCGATCCCTGGAATGGCCTGGCCATCCGCTCCGGCCATCGGGAGAGGCTGCTGGTCATTCCCGGTGTGCACGAAGTTCTGGTGACTGCCAGGTACGTGCGTCCCGGACGCGGTCTGCCGGTGAGCCAGGTCGTGGTTGCGATCCGGGATGCCGAGGCGCGCCGTCGCGCCGAGGCGAACAGCTCGGCGCTGATTTCCACTGTCGCCCACGAGCTGCGCTCCCCGCTCACCTCGGTGAAGGGTTTTTCTTCGACTCTCCTGCGCCGGTGGGACCGCTTCACCGATGACCAGAAGCGGCTGATGTTGCAGACCATCGAGGCCGACGCGGACCGGGTCACCAGGCTGATCACCGAGCTTCTTGACATCTCACGCATCGACGCCGGGCGGCTGCAGGTGCGCAAGCAACCGGTGGACATCTACGCGGCCATCGAGCGTCACATCGAACGATTCGTCGCCAGCGGGTACGAGCGTGAGCGGTTCGCCCTCAGCGGGCATGAAGCGGCATTGCCCGAGGTGTGGGCGGACCCTGACCGGCTCGACCAGATCCTGGCCAACCTGGTGGAGAACGCAGTCCGTCACGGCGAGGGGACCGTCAGCCTGAACGTCGCTCCGGCCGGCGAGGATGATGACGAAGTGGTCGCCGTCACGATCAGCGACGAGGGTGAGGGCATCCCCTCCGAGAACTACCCGATGATCTTCACCCGGTTCTGGCACCGTTCCCGCAGAGGCGGGACCGGGCTGGGCCTGTATGTCGTGCGGGGTCTGGTGGAGGCCCACGATGGGAAGGTCACCGTCGGCAAGGCCCCGTCAGGTGGGGCTGAGTTCCGGTTTACCTTGCCTGCGGGTGCCCCCGAGCACGTCCGCTGATCGTCCGGACACCTCGCAGCACCAGCAAGGCGGGCCTTTAGACTCACCCGTGCGCCTCACGATGCACTCTTCCTTGTGGCGTCCGGCTCACCGAAGATCGATACCGGGACGATGACTGCCACACCATGAGGAAACCGATGCCTGGACCCAACAAGAGCTACGACCCCGTCGAGGTCGCCGCGCTCGACCCTGCAGCCCTCGACGCGGCCGTGGCCGAGGCGCTCACCGTCTTTGCCGCCGCTGACCGCCTCGACTCGTTGAAGGCTGCCCGTCTGGCCCACCAGGGGGATGGCAGTGCTCTGTCGCTGGCCAACCGTGAGATCGGCGCGCTGCCGCCGACCGCCAAGGCTGAGGCGGGCAAGCGGGTAGGGATGGCCCGCGGGCGCGTGGCGAAGGCTCTGGCCGAGCGTCAGAGCCAGCTGGAGCTCGAGCGTGATCGACGGCTGCTCATCGAGGAGGCGGTTGACGTCACCGCGCCGGTGGCTCGGCGGCGGATCGGCTCACGTCACCCGCTGGAGCTGGTCTCCGAGCGGATCGGCGACATCTTCGTCGCCATGGGCTGGGAGATCGCCGAGGGGCCCGAGGTCGAGTCCGAGTGGTTCAACTTCGACGCACTCAACCTCGGTGTCGATCATCCGGCCCGCCAGATGCAGGACACGTTCTTCGTGGCCCCCCCCGACGCCGGCCTGGTCCTGCGCACGCACACGTCCCCGGTCCAGGTCCGCTCAATGCTCGAGCGTGACCTGCCGCTGTACATCGTGTGTCCTGGCAAGGTGTTCCGCACCGACGAGCTCGACGCGACCCATTCCGCGGTGTTCCACCAGGTCGAGGGGCTTGCGATCGCTGAGGGCCTGACGATGGCTCACCTGCGTGGCACCCTTGACCACTTCGTCGAGGCGCTCTTCGGCAAGAGTCTCCAGACACGCCTGCGGCCGTCCTACTTCCCCTTCACAGAGCCCAGCGCCGAGCTGGACTTCCGGTGCTTCATCTGCGGCGGCTCGGACGACCACTGCCGCACCTGTGGTGGCACCGGCTGGATCGAGTGGGGTGGCTGCGGGATGGTCAACCGCGATGTTCTCACGGCGTGTGGCATCGACCCGGATCGATATACCGGTTTCGCGTTCGGCATGGGCATCGAGCGCGCGCTGATGTTGCGTCACGGGGTCAAGGACATGCGCGAGATATTTGAGGGAGACGTGCGGTTCAACACGCAGTTTGGGATGGAGATCTGATGCGGGCGCCTGTTTCGTGGCTGACCGAGTACGTCGAGGGTGTGCCTGTGGCCACCGGCCGCGAGGTTGCCGCCAGCCTGGTCCGGGTGGGTCTGGAGGAGGAGGCCCTGCACGGTGGAGGCATAGCCGGCCCGCTCGTCGTGGGTCGCGTCCTGGACTTCGTCGACGAACCCCAGAAGAACGGCAAGACGATCCGCTGGTGTCAGGTCGACGTGGGCCAGAACGGTCAGCGTGTCAGCGAGGGCACGCCTCAGGGCGTGGTCTGTGGCGCAGACAACTTCACAGTGGGCGACCTGGTCGTCGTGGTGCTTCCCGGAGCGGTCCTGCCCGGTGGCTTTGCGATCTCCGCCCGCAAGACCTACGGACATGTCAGCAACGGCATGATCTGCTCGGCCGAGGAGCTGGGCCTCGGAAGCGACGGCGCTGATGACGAGCACGGCATCGTGGTGCTGCAGAGGCTGCTCGGCGATCAGGACGCTGCCAATCTGACTCCGGGCGACGATGCGATCGAGCTCCTTGGCCTGGCCGACGAGGTCGTCGAAGTCACAGTCACCCCGGACCGTGGCTACTGCCTCAGCCTGCGTGGCATGGCTCGTGAGTACGCCCACGCCACCGGCGGGACCTTCGCAGACCCCGCCGAGATGGCTTCGGCGGCACCCAATACCAGCGGGTATGCCGTACGGCTCGACGACGAGGCTCCACTGAACGGTCGCGAGGGGTGCGACCGATACGTGGCGCGGGTGGTGCGAGGGGTGAGCGCCTCAGCGGCCACGCCCCCCTGGATGCAGAAGCGGCTCACCCAGATGGGGATGCGACCCATCTCGCTGGCCGTCGACGTGACCAACTACGTGATGCTTGAGCTGGGTCAGCCGCTGCATGCCTTCGACGTCTCGACCCTGCACGGGCCCATCGTGGTGCGCCGCGCCCAGCCCGGTGAGTCCCTGACAACCCTCGATGGCGTCCAGCGAACGCTCTACCCCCAGGACCTGCTGATCACCGATGGTGGAACGGCCGTCCTGGCCATCGCCGGGGTGATGGGCGGCGCCGCCTCCGAGGTCGGCCCGTCCACCACTGACGTGCTGGTGGAGGCTGCGCACTTCGACCCGACCTCGGTGGCGAGATCCTCGCGTCGGCACAGGCTGACCACCGAGGCATCCAAACGGTTCGAGCGCGGGGTGGACCCTGACGTCACCGGGATCGCCGCCCAGCGCGTAGTGGACCTCCTGGCGGAGTTCGGCGGGGGAGTCGCCGAAGAGGGCGTCACGGACGTGGATCATCGTCCGGCACGTCCCCGTCTCGACCTCGATCCCAGCCTGCCGGCCAGGCTGGTCGGTCTGCCCTACAGCCATGACGAGGTGGTCGAGACCCTGCGCGAGATCGGCTGCGACGTCCTTGAGATGGACGGGGCAGGGCCGAAGACACCAACCCTGTCCATCCTGCCCCCCTCCTGGCGTCCGGACCTGACCAATGGCCCTGACTTCGCCGAAGAGGTCGTGCGACTGCGGGGCTACGACCAGATTCCGTCGCTGCTTCCCCGGGCAGGCAGCGGCCGTGGTGCGACCCATGGTCAGCGGGTGCGGCGAGTGGTGGCCAACACCCTGGCGGGGCAAGGCTTTGTCGAGGTGCTGACCTATCCGTTCGTGTCGGAGAAGAACCATGACGACCTGGGGCTGGAGGCTAACGACCCGCGCCGGACGACCGTGCGTATCGCCAACCCCCTCTCGGACGAGGCACCGTTGATGCGCACTTCGGTGCTCTCGACCCTGGTCGAGGCGTTGCGCCGCAATGTCTCCCGGGGAGCGCGGGATGCCGCCGTCTTCGAGGTGGGACTGGTCACCCGTCCCTTGTGGGAGCCACAGGCGGCGCCCGTGCCTGGCACCGACAGACGTCCGGATGACGTGACTCTTGCCCAGATCCTGGACGCGGTTCCACCCCAGCCGCGCAGAGTCGCGTTCGCACTGGGCGGCGACGCGGATCCTGCCGGGTGGTGGGGACCCGGCAGGGCCGCCGACTGGACCGATGCGGTGGGTGCCGCCACGGCGATTGCGTCTGCGTTGGCGGTGGAGCTGGTCGTCGTCCCCGATGAACATCCGCCTTGGCACCCCGGCCGCTGTGCGCGACTGGAGCTGGCTGACGGGACCCTCGTCGGTCATGCCGGAGAGCTGCATCCCAAGGTCGTCGCGGCCCTGGGGGTTCCGTCACGCACCTGCGCGGCTGAGCTGGACGTCGATGTTCTCACGGTCGCCAGCGACGTCACGGTCCAGGCCCGGGAGCTCTCCACCTTTCCGGTGGCCCAGAGCGACGTCGCGCTCGTGGTCGACGAGACGGTCAGCGCCGCTGCCCTTGAGTCGGCCTTGCGACAGGGGGCAGGCGAGATGCTCGAGTCGATCTCGCTGATGGACATCTATCGCGGTGACCAGGTCGGGCCGCAGCGCAAGTCCCTTGCCTACCGTCTGGTCTTCCGTGCGCCCTCGCGCACCCTGACCACCAAAGAGGTCAACGGCCTTCGGGACCGGGCGATCGCGACGGCAGCGACCGCGGTGGGTGCGGTCCAGCGCGGTGCCTGAGGTGCCTGAGGTGCCTGAGCCGTCTGACGTGCCTGCGGCTGTGTCGGTCCGGGTCGCGATGGTCACCGGTGCCTCGCGCGGCATCGGTGCGGCGATCGCCAGAGCCCTCGCCAACCGCGGGTATGCCGTGTGCCTGCTCGCGCGCGATGGCGCGGCTGCGGCCGGGGTCGCCTCCGAGATCGGGGCGAGAGGCGGCCGGGCGGTGGCCAGGTCCCTCGACGTGACCGACGAGGCCGCTGTCGGCGAGGCGACCGAAGCGGCGCTGTCGCTCTGGGGTCGCATCGATGTGCTGGTCAACAATGCCGGGTTGATCGAGCGCGAGGTGCCGCTGTGGGAGGCGGACGTGGAGCAGTGGTGGTCGGTCATCACCACGAACGTCCGGGGCCCCTTCCTGATGACGCGGGCCGTCGTGCCGCACATGCTCGCGGCCGGGGGAGGTCGGGTCGTCAACCTCAACAGCGGGGCCGGCACGGCGGAGCGGGCGGAGCTGAGTGCCTACTGCGCCAGCAAGTCCGCTCTGGCGCGGATCACCGGGAGCACCCATCTGGCGGGCTGGGCCCAGGGCATCCGGGCTTTTGACCTCGCCCCCGGCCACGTGCGCACCGAGATGACCTTGTCGATGGATCTGCACCGGGGCCGGACAGAGTGGACAGACCCGGCGCAGGTTACCGATCTGGTGCTGGCGATGGCCGGCGGCGAGCTGGACGCCTGGTCGGGGCGTTTCGTGAGGGCGGGGGCTGACACGCCGGCCACGCTGAGGGAACGGGCCGGGCTCGGGATGGACCACGACGCGCGCACCCTCCGCCTGAGGCCCTGGGGAGCGACCGACCCGCTCCGATAGACCTACTGGGCTTCGCCCAGGGGACCTGGACTGCCCCGCCCGAGACCTGCGTCCGCCGGAGACCTGCGCTCCCCGTTCCCGAGACCGGCAATGCTCCGCGACGCGTTCTGCATATATTCCCAGTATGGTGTATAGTCATGCACATGATCAGGGCCGCGGTTGCAGGTTCCAGCGGCTATGCCGGTGGCGAGATCGTGCGCCTGCTGCTGGGACACCCCGACATCGCCGTGGGAGCCCTCACGGCGGCCTCCAGCGCGGGCACCCGCCTGGGCGAGATGCATCCGCACCTCACCCCGCTCGCCGATCGCGTGCTTGTTGAGACCACACCCGAGACGTTGGCCGGCCATGACGTTGTCTTCCTGGCCCTGCCGCACGGAGCTTCCGCGGCGATCGTGGACCAGCTGGCCGGCGACGTGATCGTGATCGACTGCGGTGCCGACTTCCGGTTGGCCGATGCCGGGCAGTGGAAACAGTTCTACGGCAGCGACCACGCCGGTTCCTGGCCCTACGGTCTGCCTGAGCTGCCCCTGCCAGCCGGGCGTCAAGGCCGTCAGGCCTTGGCCGGCGCGCGCCGGATCGCCATTCCCGGCTGCTACCCCACCGCGTGCAGCCTGGCTCTGGCGCCGGGATTCGTCGCGGGGATCCTCGAGGTCGACGACGTGGTCATCGTCGCGGCCAGCGGCACGTCAGGGGCGGGCAAGTCCCTCAAGCCGCACCTGCTCGGCGCGGAGACCATGGGCTCGATGTCGCCCTACGGGGTCGGCGGCACCCATCGGCATACCCCCGAGATCGAGCAGAACCTCAGCGCCTCGGCCGGGCAGTCGGTCACGGTCTCGTTCACGCCGACCCTGGCGCCGATGCCGCGAGGAATTCTGGCCACCTGCACCGACCGGGTGAGGCCCGGGACGACGGCGGCCATGGTGCGGGCAGCCTGGGAAGCGGCGTACGTCGACGAGCCCTTCGTTCATCTACTGCCCCCGGGGCAGTGGCCGCGTACCGCCGACGTGCTGGGCAGCAACAACGTGCACCTTCAGGTGGCCATGGACGAACGCAGCGGTCGGGTGATCGCCGTGGCCGCGGTCGACAACCTCACCAAGGGCACGGCGGGGGCTGCGGTGCAGTGCGCGAACCTTGCCCTCGGGCTGCCCGAGACCACAGCACTTCCCACGACAGGACTGGCACCATGAGCGTTACCACCCCCGCCGGATTCCGCGCAGCCGGTGTGACCGCCGGTCTCAAACCCAGCGGCAGGCCTGACCTGGCGCTGGTCGTGAATGACGGGCCAGACCATCACGGCGCCGCGGTTTTCACCGGCAACAGGGTCGAGGCCGCGCCGGTGACCTGGAGCCGTCAGGTGCTGGCCGACGGCCGGGTTGATGCGGTCGTGCTCAACTCGGGCGGAGCCAACGCCTGCACCGGGGCTGCTGGTTTTGCCGACACCCACCGCAGCGCCGAGTACCTGGCCGCCGCGCTCGGGGTCTCGCCCGGAGACGTGGTCGTGGCCTCCACCGGCCTGATCGGCGAGCTGCTGCCGATGGACAAGATCACCTCCGGGATCGACCTGGCCGTCGCCGCGCTGTCCGGCACCGGAGGCCAGGGCGCTGCCACCGCGATCATGACGACCGACACCGCCGACAAGCAGGCGCTGGCAACCGGGTCGGGATGGTCGGTCGGGGGGATGGCCAAGGGCGCAGGGATGCTGGCGCCCGCCCTGGCCACGATGCTCGTCGTGATCACCACCGACGCTGTCGCCGATGGTGACGCGCTGGGCGCGGCCCTTCGCGGTGCCACCGATATCACCTTCGACCGGATCGACTCCGACGGCTGCATGTCAACCAACGACATGGTCCTGCTGATGTCATCGGGAGCGTCCGGAATCACCCCTTCGGCCGCGGAGCTCAGCGTCGCGGTCACCTCGGTGTGTGCCGAACTCGCCCGACAGCTCATCGCCGACGCCGAGGGTGCCCAGCACGACATCAAGATCGAGACCCGTTCTGCGGCAAGCGTTCCCGATGCTCTGGAGGTTTCCCGGGCGATTGCCCGCAACAACCTGTTCAAGTGCGCGGTGTTCGGAGGCGACCCCAACTGGGGGCGTGTCCTGGCAGCGGTCGGCACCACCAGCGCAGCGTTCGACCCGGCCACCCTGGACGTGACCATCAACGGCATACAGGTGTGCCGCGCCGGCGGGGTTGGCCAGGACCGGGCGCTGGTCGACCTGGGCGCCCGGGAGGTCCACGTCATCGTGGACCTTCACGCGGGGACGCAGGCGGCGACCGTCTGGACCAACGACCTGACCCATGACTACGTCCACGAGAACTCGGCGTACTCGACGTGAGGACAGCGAGCGAGCCTCTCTCGCAGGCGGGCACCGGGCAGAGCCGGCTGACTGCGGCGGCCTCCAAGGCGCACATCCTGGTCGAGGCGCTGCCCTGGCTCGAACGGTTCCAGGGCGCTCTGGTGGTCATCAAGTACGGCGGCAACGCCATGGTCGACGACACGCTCAAGGCTGCCTTCGCCCAGGACATCGTGTTCCTGCGGTATGCCGGGCTGCGGCCGGTCGTCGTGCACGGTGGGGGCCCGCAGATCGCGGCCATGCTGGATCGTGTCGGCCTGACCAGCGAGTTCAGGGGCGGCCTTCGGGTCACCACCCCGGAGGTCATGGACGTCGTCCGGATGGTCCTGACCGGCCAGGTGGGCCGCGAGCTGGTCGGGCTGCTCAACCAGCACGGGCCGCTCGCGGTGGGGCTGTCCGGCGAGGACGGCGCCCTGTTCGGGGCGCGCAAGAGGGACCTGGTCCTCGATGGGATCCCGGTTGACCTGGGTCTGGTCGGCGATGTCGAGAGCGTGAATCCCTCTGCTGTCATGGACATCCTGAACGCGGGGCGGATCCCGGTGGTCTCAACGGTGGCCCCGGACCTCGACGTCGACGGGCAGGTCCTCAACGTCAACGCCGACACGGCAGCCTCGGCGCTGGCGGTTGCCCTGGGCGCGCACAAGCTCGTGGTGCTGACCGACGTCGAGGGCGTCTACGCCAACTGGCCGGACCCCG
Source organism: Dermatophilaceae bacterium (assembly GCA_014377705.1). GTDB lineage: Bacteria > Actinomycetota > Actinomycetes > Actinomycetales > Dermatophilaceae > UBA4719. Next base: position 7,550 of record JACMPC010000071.1, on the reverse strand, counting down.
ACTCGCTGCTCTCGCAGCTGTCCGTGAGCGCCGCTGCCGACTTGATGGCCACGGTGGCCGAGGGGATGCGGCCCAAGCTCGAGGCGTGCGTGCGGGCGGTGACCAACGGGGTGCCGCAGGCTCACATCATCGACGGGCGGCAGATGCACTCGCTGTTGCTGGAGGTCTTCACGGGCGAGGGCATCGGCACGATGATCGTCCCCGACACGGATCGGGTCGCCCGGCGTCGTGTCGACGACGACACGGAGATCGACGGTCTCGACAGCGACGGGGCCGACAGCGACAGAGCCGGTAACCACGAAGCCGACGGGAAGCGAGCCTGATGCCAACCTTCAAGAGTGCGGCGTATCTCGACCGCTACGCCCAGTCGCTGATCGGTGTCTACGGTCGCCCCAAGGCCGTTCTGACCCACGGTCAGGGGTGCTACGTCTGGGATGCCGACGGCAAGCGATACCTCGACCTTCTCGCCGGGATCGCCGTCAACGTCCTCGGTCACGGGCACCCGATCGTGGTCGAGGCGCTGTCCCGGCAGGCCGGGACCCTGATTCATGTGTCGAATTTCTTCGCCACCCTGCCGCAGATCGAGCTGGCCGAGCGGCTGCTCTCCGTCTCGGGCGCGCCGGAGGGTTCGGCTGTCTTCTTTGCCAACTCGGGGACCGAGGCGATCGAGGCGGCGATCAAGCTGGGCCGGCGTACCGGACGGACCAGGATGGTGGCGGCCGAGGGGGCCTTCCACGGGCGCACCATCGGGGCGCTGGCGCTGACCCACAAGACGGCGTATCGCGAGCCTTTCGAGCCGCTCATCCCCTCGGTGACCCATGTTCCGCTCAATGACGCGGAGGCGTTGCGCGCCGTCATCGGCACCGACGTCGCGGCCCTGTTCCTGGAGCCCATCCAGGGCGAGGCCGGCGTCGTGGCCGCCGACCCGGCGTACCTGCGGCTGGCCCGTCAGCTGACCAGGGCGAGCGGGACGATGCTCATCATCGACGAGGTCCAGACCGGGGTGGGCCGCACCGGGACCTGGTTCGCCTTCCAGCAGGCCGGCATCCTTCCCGACGCCATCACGATGGCCAAGGGACTCGGCGCAGGAGTGCCGATCGGTGCCCTGGTGACCTTCGGGCCCGAAGTCAGCACCCTGCTCACGGCCGGGCAGCACGGCACCACCTTCGGTGGCAACCCGTTGGCGGCTGCGGTGGGGCTGGCCGTCCTGGACACCATCGAGACGGACAACCTGCTCGCGCACGCCACCGCCATGGGCAACCACCTGGTCGACTCGGTTGCCGCCCTGGGGCATCCGCTGATCTCCGGGGTTCGCGGAGCAGGTCTGCTCCGGGCCATCGAGCTGACCGCGGACGTGGCTGCTGTCGTTGTCGATCGTGCGCTGGCTGCCGGTTTCATCGTCAACGCACCGACGCCCCACGTGGTGCGGCTGGCCCCTCCGCTGGTCGTAACGGCGGCGCAGCTCGACTCGTTCGTGATGGCCCTGCCTGCCCTGCTCCGCCGTCTGGGGCCGGCTTCGTGATTCCGCAGACCCTGGCGGGCCGTCGCCAGCTCATCCTGGACATCCTCGGGCGTCAGAGCGTCCGGTCCCAGGGCGACCTCCTGGAGATCCTCTCGCAACGTGGCTTCGCGGTCACCCAGGCCACCTTGTCCCGGGACCTCGTCGAGCTGGGCGCGGTCAAGGTGCGGGAGGGAAAGACCCTCGTGTATGCCGTGCCGGGCGAAGGCGGCGACCGCACCGCGCGGGTGGCGCCCGGCCCCGAGGAGGTGAGCTCGCGGCTGCGCCGGCAGTGCGAGGAGCTGCTCGTCACCGCCCGGGTCTCAGCCAACCTCGTGGTGGTGCGCACGCCTTCGGGTGCCGCCAGCTACCTGGCCTCGTCGCTCGACCACGCGGACTCGGCGGACATCCTGGGCACCATCGCCGGGGACGACACCATCGTGATCATCACCAGTGGCGAGGCAGAGAGCCGAGCCCTGGTGAACCGGTTGCTGGCGTTGTCCGGTCGCGACCGGTCCGACCCACCCCCGACAAACCTAGGGACGGTGCAGTATCCAGCCGACAAACCTAGGGATGATGCACGACTTGCCCTGGCGACTGACAGCAACACCTCAACTGATCTCAACAAGGAGTACCGATGACTGACCGCGTTGTTCTCGCATATTCCGGAGGCCTCGACACCTCCGTCGCCATCGGCTGGATCGCCGACGCCATCGGCGCCGAGGTCGTTGCCGTGGCCGTCGACCTGGGCCAGGGCGGCGAGGATCTCGACGTCATCCGCCAGCGTGCGCTCGACTGTGGCGCCGTCGAGGCCTACGTGGCCGACGCGCGCGAGGAGTTCGCCGACGAGTACTGCCTGCCGGCGATCCAGGCCAACGCGCTCTACATGGACCGCTACCCGCTGGTCTCGGCGCTGAGCCGTCCCCTGATCGTCAAGCATCTGGTCAAGGCCGCCAGGCAGCACGGCGCCACGGTCGTCGGCCACGGCTGCACCGGCAAGGGCAACGACCAGGTCCGCTTTGAGGTCGGCATCACCTCCCTGGCCCCCGAGCTCACCTGCATCGCACCCGTTCGCGACCTCGCACTGACCCGCGACAAGGCCATCGACTACGCCGAGGCGCACCACCTGCCGATCGAGACCACCAAGAGCAACCCCTACTCGATCGACCAGAACGTCTTCGGCCGCGCGGTCGAGACCGGCTTCCTTGAGGACATCTGGAACGCCCCCATCGAGGACCTCTACACTTACACCAAGGACCCGGCCCGCCAGCACGACGCCGACGAGGTCGTCATCACCTTCGAGGCCGGCGTGCCGGTCGCCCTGGACGGCAAGAAGGTCACCGTCCTGGAGGCCATCAGCCAGCTCAACGAGAGGGCGGGCAACGCCGGCGTGGGGCGCCTCGACATGGTCGAGGATCGGCTGGTCGGGATCAAGAGCCGTGAGATCTATGAGGCTCCCGGCGCGCTCGCCCTGATCACCGCGCACCAGGAGCTCGAGAACGTCACGATCGAGCGCGAGCTCGGGCGCTACAAGCGTGGCGTCGAGCAGAAGTGGGGCGAGCTCACCTATGACGGCCTGTGGTATAGCCCGCTGAAGCGCTCGCTGAACGCGTTCGTGGCCTCCACCCAGGAGTACGTCTCCGGGGACATCCGGATGACGTTGCACGGCGGCCGCGCCGTGGTCACCGGTCGACGTTCGGAGACCGGCCTCTACGACTTCGGCCTGGCCACCTACGACGAGCTGGACACCTTCGACCAGAGCCAGGCCAGAGGCTTCATCCACCTGCACGGCCTGTCCAGCCAGATCGCATCCCGTCGCGACCTGCGTCCGGACGCGTGAGCAGAGACACCCACGCTGACCTGAACGGCGGTGACCTGAACGGCGGTGACCTGAACGACGGTGGCCGCAACAACGGTGATAGGAACAGTCGTATGGCGAACAGCGGTAGGACCGGCGACACGGGTGCCGGGGTGGAGGGCAAGGTCAGCCTGTGGGGTGGCCGGTTCGCTGGCGACCCGGCGGACGCTCTGGCCGCACTGTCCAAGTCGACCCACTTCGACTGGAGGCTGGCGCCCTACGACATCGCCGGGTCCAAGGCCCACGCCCGGGTGCTTCACCGGGCCGGCCTGCTCGACGACGCCAGCCTGGCGGAGATGCTGGCCGGGCTGGAGAAGCTCCTGGCCGATGTGCAGTCGGGGGTCTTTGTCCCTGCCGAGGACGACGAAGACGTGCATACAGCCCTCGAACGCGGGCTGATCGAGCGTGCCGGCGCCGACGTCGGAGGCAGGCTGAGGGCCGGCCGTTCGCGCAACGACCAGGTCGCCACCCTGTTCCGGATGTACCTGCGCGACCACGCCCGCATCGCGGCCGCGCTGGTGCTCGATGTCGTGGATGCCCTGGTCGGGCAGGCGGCAGAGCACATCGACGTGGCGATGCCCGGCCGTACCCACCTTCAGCACGCCCAGCCCGTGCTGCTTGCCCATCACCTGCTGGCCCACGCCTGGGCCTTGCTGCGTGATGTCCAGCGCTGGCAGGACTGGGACCGCCGCACGGCCTTCTCCCCGTATGGTTCGGGCGCGCTGGCCGGCAGCTCTCTGGGACTGGATCCGGAGGCGATCGCCGCCGACCTTGGTTTCGCCGGTGCGGTGGAGAACTCCATCGACGGCACGGCCAGCCGTGACTTCGCCGCGGAGTTCGCCTTCGTCAACGCCATGGCGGCGGTGGACATCTCCAGGCTCGCCGAGGAGGTCGTCCTCTGGTCGACCAAGGAGTTCTCGTTCATCAGGCTGGACGACGCGTACTCCACCGGTTCGAGCATCATGCCGCAGAAGAAGAACCCCGATGTGGCCGAGCTGGCCCGGGGCAAGGCCGGACGGCTGGTCGGGGACCTGGCCGGCCTGCTCACCACGCTCAAGGGGCTGCCGCTGGCTTACAACCGCGACCTGCAGGAGGACAAGGAGCCGGTCTTTGACGGCCTGGACACCCTCGAGGTGCTGCTGCCTGCCTTCGCCGGGATGATCACCACCATGGCGTTCAACACCGAGCGGCTCGAGTCGCTTGCGCCGCAGGGGTTCTCGCTCGCCACGGACATCGCGGAGTGGCTGGTCAGGGCTGGCGTGTCGTTCCGGGTCGCCCACGAGATCTCCGGTGCCTGCGTTCGTGAGTGCGAGGGCCGTGGCATCGAGCTGTGGGACCTCTCCGACCAGGACCTCGCCACCGTATCGGCCCACCTCACCCCGGACGTGCGTTCCGTGCTCAGCGTGCGCGGGTCACTGGAGTCCCGTGACTCCCAGGGCGGTACGGCGCCGGCACGGGTTCGCGAGCAGCTTGACCTCGCGCGGCAGCGCGTCATCGAGGCAAGGTCCTTCACGGCGACGGCATGACGCTGACCGGGGCTCGGCACCTCGGGCGCTGCCCTGCGATTGGTTGACATGGCCGGGCAAGGAGGGGCGCTGCAGCCCCGGCTGACTCGCGCCTTCTTCGCCCGCCCCGTACTCCAGGTGGCACCCGACCTGCTCGGGTGCACCGTCTCGCACTCGGGCGTCACCCTCCGTCTCACCGAGGTGGAGGCGTATGACGGCACGAACGACCCCGGTTCGCACGCTTTCCGGGGCCGGACGCCGCGCACCGCGGTGATGTTCGGCGAGCCGGGCGGGCTGTACGTCTACTTCGCCTATGGCATGCACTGGTGCGCCAACCTGGTCTGCGGTCCCTCCGGAGCCGCCAGTGCGGTCCTCCTGCGGGCTGGTGAGGTGATCGGGGGACTCGACCCGGCCCGATCCCGGCGGGCAGGCGTCACCGACCGGGATCTGGCCCGCGGTCCGGCTCGGCTGGCCATGGCGCTGGCGCTGTCCGGTGACCAGAACGGCGTGGACACCGTCGCGACGGACAGCCCGCTGGTGATGCGGGAGCCGGCCAGCCCTCACCAGAGCGACGAACGTGACCAGGGGCCTGTCACGGCAGATGGCCCCGGCTGGACCGGTTCCGTGCCAGATCCGCCGGGTTTGACCCCCCAGATCGTGGGCACCGGCCCCCGGGTGGGGGTGAGCGGCCTCGGTGGCGACGCGGCGGTATACCCCTGGCGGTTCTGGCTCGAGGGCGAGGCGACGGTCTCGGCATACCGGCCTGGCAAGGCCCGTCCACCCAAACCGGCCAAGCACCCCGACGACCCGTAGGGCAAGGTGTGTGGTGACCGCGAGAGCCAGTGAAGGGAACGAACCGCCGTGAGCGACATCCTCGACGAACTGCAGTGGCGTGGCCTGGTGGCGCAGACCACCGATGAGGCTGCGCTGCGCAAGGCTCTCGCCGACGGGCCGATCACGCTGTACTGCGGCTTCGACCCGACGGCGCCCAGCCTGCACATGGGCAATCTGGTTCAGCTCATCCTGATGCGCCATCTGCAGCGGGCCGGGCACCGCGTGCTCTGCCTCGTAGGTGGCTCCACCGGGCTGATCGGCGACCCCAAGACGACGGCCGAGCGCACCCTGAGCCCGCCGGAGACGGTGGCTGAGTGGGTGAACCGGATCCAGGCCCAGGTGCGACCGTTCCTGGAGTTCGGCGGCGACAATCCCGCGACCATGGTGAACAACCTCGACTGGACCGCGCCCATGTCGGCGCTGGACTTCCTGCGCGACGTCGGCAAACACTTCCGGGTCAACGCCATGATCAGGAAGGATGCGATCGCCACCCGCCTGGCCAGCCAGGACGGCATCTCGTACACCGAGTTCAGCTACCAGCTCCTGCAGGGGATGGACTACCTGCACCTATACCGCACCTTTGGCTGCACCCTGCAGACCGGGGGCAACGACCAGTGGGGCAACCTGACCGCCGGCTCGGATCTGATCCAGCGCACGGAACACCGGTCGGTTCATCTGATGACCACCCCGTTGGTCACCAAGGCTGACGGTTCCAAGTTCGGTAAGACCGAGGGCGGAGCACTGTGGCTGGACGCGGAGATGATGTCCCCCTACGCCTTCTACCAGTTCTGGATCAACGCCGAGGACGCCTCGGTGATCGGCTACCTCAAGACCTTCACCGACAGAAGCCGGGACGAGATCGAGGCGCTGGAGACCTCTCTGGCCCAGACACCCTTCAAGCGGCAGGCGCAGAAGGCACTGGCTGCTGACGTCACGACGTTGGTGCACGGCGCACCCGCCACCGCTGCCGTGCAAGCCGCCAGCGAGGCGTTGTTCGGGAAGGGTGACCCGGCCGCCCTGGACGCCCGTACGTTGCGTGACGCCGTCGCTGAGCTGCCCGGGGGAGAGGTAGCACCCGGGGACTCGATAGTGGACGCGATGCTCGCCACCGGCCTGGTGGACAGTCGCAACGCCGCTCGCAGGGTCGTCGGTGACGGCGGCGTGTCACTCAACAACGTCAAGATCAAAGATCCTGAGATGGTCCTGGGCGAAGCTGACTTCCTGCACGGTCAGGTGGCGCTGGTGCGCCGGGGACGCAAGACGTTGGCTGCTGCACGGCGGTCTTCCTGATCGCGCAACCTGAGATGGTCCTGGGCGACCGCATCGCAGGCCTGTGACCAGCGGATTTGTGTTTGGCACGGGGTAGCACCTAAAGTTCTGCAGGTCAGCCCGACAGGGAGGAACGGACACCACTGCAGCAGGCGTGAAAGCGCCGGGCGAAGTGGCCGGTCCCGCGGGTTGCGCAGTACACAAGGCTTCGGGTGTGAAACTACCCCTGTAGCATGTGTCAGCCACAGAAAAGGGCGCCGGGGTTCTCGGTGCCGCCGGATTCCCGAAAGGGCATCTTGGGACGGGCGTCAGCCTGTTACAGTGGCCACTCGCCAAAGCCTCGTACGGGCGACGGTCTTCGGATCTCAGCCCGATTGTGCGCAAGGTTGTCTGGCAAGTAAAGTATTAAGAGTTAGAACCACGGATATGTATCGAAAGTAAGAAATTCGTATGGTTGCCCCGGTGTGACACTGGAAGGTGTTGTGTTGGTGTGCGTCCGATTCTTGAGAACTCAACAGCGTGCCAAAAATCGATGCCAAGTTTGATCTCGGTTGTGTTTGGGGTGGCCTTCGGGTTGTTCTGGGTG